>OMQN01000082.1 GCA_900313235.1 uncultured Prevotellaceae bacterium
CCGCGACTATGCGAAGTCCATAGGCTGTAACAACATAACCCTGAACGTGTGGGAAGGTAACGAACCTGCCCTGCATTTCTATCGCAACATGGGAATGCAAGTGCAGAAAACAACCATGGAGGTCATATTATAAAAGTTAACTACTAAAACACTATGAGACATCTTATTATTCTATGCTCCCTGCTTGGCTTGGCCATTGGCAGTCTTTCCGCTCAGCAGCCGCAGCAACATTCAGCAGAAGCAGCCCAATTGCTGCAGTGTCTGCGTACTATTCAGGGTCAGAAGACCATCTCTGGCACGATGGCCTGTGTCAACTGGAATCTGAACGAAGCCAAGTGGGTGCATCAGCATACTGGCAAATGGCCGGCGCTGAACGGCTTTGACTATATCCACCACCCGTTCTCATCGAAAGGGGGATGGATAGACTATACCAACATCAGCGAGGTGAGTCAGTGGAACAGCGACGGTGGCGTGGTTACCATCATGTGGCATTGGAATGTACCTGCCAACAAGAGTGGCGACTACTCCTTCTACTGGGGAACGGAGTCAGACAAGACCACCTTTGACGTGCGCAAGATATTTGAGCCCGCGAGCAGCGAGTACCAACTGATGATGCAGGACATAGACCAGATAGCCTCCTATCTGAAACTGCTGAAAGAGGCGCACATCCCTGTGCTCTGGCGACCACTCCACGAGGCTGGAGGCATGTGGTTCTGGTGGGGGCGCGATGCCGAAGCATGCAACGAACTGTGGCGCACCATGTATCGCCGCTTCCAGGAAGCAGGTCTCGACAATCTTATCTGGGTGTGGACGCAGTCGGCAGCATGGGGTAAGCCTTATAGCGACGGCTACCGTTGGTATCCTGGCGACGATTATGTGGACATTGTCAGCATAGATGTCTATAACAACAACAGTGCTTCCAATATCTATACGTCCTGCTACAAATTCCTCTGCGACTACTCACCCACCAAATTCGTAGCACTGACAGAGTGTGGCAACGTGCCTACCATCAGCACGCAATGGAATGCTGGCAGCAAGTGGCTGTTCTTCATGCCTTGGTACGACTATGCGCGCACCAATAATCCCAGCAGCACCGACTTCAAGAGCACCAACCACAGCAACTGTAATGCAGCATGGTGGAACGAGGCCTTCTCGAACGACTTCGTTCTGACGCGCGACGACATGAAGGCACTGCGTCAGCAGGCGGCAGGCATCGCCCCCACCCCTTTGCGCCACGATGAAGGCGTGAAGTCCCATGCGGTGTACGACCTGAGCGGCAGACGCGTGAGCCACCCCTCCCGCGGTATCTATATCGTTGACGGAAAGAAGTATCAAAAGTCCCACCAGTCTCACGACTGATGGGACAACCATGTAACTAAAATACAATTCAACTAAAATCTTATTTTTATATTAACCTAATTAGTTACATCTCGTCATCTAATTCCATACCTGGGCTTAATACGGTACCGCCAGTGTATGGGCCGCCCAGCTGAGGGCTACCTGCCATTAATTGAGTTTTACAATTAATTTGATAGGTTTGTATTACGGGTTTGATATATGTCTTTTTCATAATCATATTCTTTTTATGTTAAACATTAATTTCCATTAATTATCCATTAATTTCTCATTAATTATTTTTTCTGAAAGAAATTTTGGGAAATTATGGGAAATTATTTCACCACGACCTTTTTGCCGTTCACGATGTACAGCCCCTTAGTGGGATTAGCTACGCGCTGACCAGCGAGGTTGAAGAACGCTCCCTCACCTTTGGAGATGGAAGGAGTGAGGTTATTGATTGCTGTCACATCCTCGTTGAAGTCAATAGTTAATTCACGAGCTGAAACAACTTCAGGTATCTCCAAATAAGCTTTTTCTGTAGAAATCACTGGATGCGTAGTTCCTATCTTCTGGAATTCTGCGTTTCCACCATTTACACTCAGCACGTAGCGAGTAACACCACTACCGGCGTCAACGGCAGCTCCAGTACCACGCCTCAAATAGTTTGTACCTATAATTGCTGAGGTACTTGCCAATATGGGCACGTTATAAACGCCCTCAGCACCATTAAGTAATAATGGAGTCGCAGCTGGAACTTCTGTCACTTGAGTAGTAGTAACAGATTTTGTACTAGTATTATAGTCAGATACAACTTTCGCTGTAAGGCCTGAGACACCATCAAAGTTAAGAATTTTATCACTTGTTAGTGTTGCCCACTCTGTTTCACCTATCTTGACAGTAAAGGTAGCTTTGTCAGCAGCCATTTGGGTGGCAATGTCAGAAGCGGTCATTGCGCTGTTCTGTACACGGAAGCGAGCAAAAGTAAAGCCTGGATCATTATCAGCCCAATCCCATGCCTGGTTACCTCCTAGACAGATATATCTTAAAACTGAACCATTATAGAACAATCCTTTTTGAGTAGTCCCTGTAACATTGGTAACTGTCCATTGATTCTTCAACACACCATCAAAATATACAGATGCAATTTCGTCATTAAATACAACAGTATAATAATGCCAATCATGATTTGAAAGCCAATCTGTATTTCCCGTAAAATCATTGTATACATGATTGACCGGATCGTCGTTTTGGCCGTCAGTATAATCTGAAAAGCCTGCTACACAATTGACTTGCAAAAGGCCTCGATATTGACATGCAAGCATTGGGCTTGTATTTGTAGTAGAAGGGGCATCTGCGTAAGCAGTGAAGATTGGAGCCCAGTTGTATGTACTTGAAGCCCCCGCCTTGTCGGCCTTTGCCTTAACCCAAAATCCGATAGTTAACTGCTTAGAAAGCATAGAGTGGGCTAACAAATCGCTAGGAAGTCTCAGATAGTTAGTGCGTGGACTTGCACTCGCAGTATTTTGGAAAGCATATCCAAATGTGCCATCAGTGGTTAAAGAAGAGCTTCCAACGCAAGAAAGACCGCTAATTGAAGAGAAATCATTTGTATAGACATATGACCCTGCAGTTTCAGTCGCAAAAGTCTTAGTAGCACTATTGTCAATCTCTACATATGCATGTTCTGCTGTCAGATTGGCATAAATATCAGCTGCACTTTCGGCTATATCCATTGAGTACTTCTGATATCGATACACACCACTTGCAGACTTTAAATTAGCAATAATTGTAACATTTGAACCATGACGCATGATATCCATGGTTACTGTTGCGCCATTGGTTTCATCTGCAAAAGTACCCCAATCCCAGTTGCCTTCATTTCCTGCGTCGCTATATTTGGTACCACCACCATAATTATCTGGACGGACATAAAAGTATTGACTAGTATGAGTGTTATCACTAGACAAAATCAGGACATAATTAAACCAGTTTCTAAATTGAGCAGGTTCTGACCCTATTATACCCCATCCGTTATTCACGCACTGTGTATTTGTTGCATGATGATTAACAAACTCAAGATGTAATGTTTGATCTGCTCCAATCGTATATGGGGCAGAATAGTGAACCCAGCCATTATCATCTATCGATCCAACAGTAGTTACATCTGCCCACGCAGCAGAGGTCACAAATAATCCTCCAAATAGCAAGAGGAATGTTTTTCTAAAGATTTGTTTCATAGTTTTTAATATGTATTAATGAGTAGTAGGATTAATATTAGAAATTGTCGAAGTCGGTGACATCAGTATCGGTGAGGTCGAAGTCGTCGAACTCAGGAGCGAGGATGGGATCGGAATTGCCCAATTCGCCATTCAGGGTTACAGAGCCTGCCAACAGCTGGTTGGCGGCCTTAATCTCTACGATGTCCATTGCGGGATTGATATATGTCTTTTTCATTGTCTTCTGAAATTTAATCTTTAATGTTTAATCTTTAATGTAAGATGACTTTACGTCCGTTCACGATATATAGGCCTTTCGTGGGCTGAGCAACCTTGCGACCCTGCTGGTCAAAGTATTGGCTGTTAGCTGTTAGCTTTTGGCTGTTAGCTTCATTGATGCCTGTCGCATCGCCGTCGAGTCCAAGGAACTCACGAGCAGCAATGGTCTCGTTGAACTCCAGATAGGCCTTGCCAGCAGGGATGGCGCGTTTATCGGTAATCTTCTTGAAGCAGGCTTCACCACCCGCTACGCTGAGTGCGTACTTGGTCTTGCCAGACTCAGGAGAAACGTTGGCACCAGTGCCGGCCTTCAGCAGATTGCCTGCGGGAGCTGTGCCGTCGGTAAGGGCAATGGGAATGGTGTAGGATTCGTTGGCATCGCCCTTCAGCAGCAGTGGCGTATTGGCAGGAACAATGCTGGCTACCACACTCTTGGTGATGGCTGCGCCGTCGTGTCCTGTGATGGCATAGGCTGTCAGACCTGTAGCAGCCTTAGAGAAATCGAGGTTGAAATCGCCTGCGAAGGTAGCCCATCCATATTCGCTGATGGTAGCTCTAACGGGAAGCAGGTCGAGGTAGGAACAGTCTGTCAGCAGACGAACGAGGATATCACCAGAAGCTAAGGCGGCGTTGGTGTAGTCGTAGGTCTGTGTGAAGGCATCACCGACTTTAGGCGTATGCGTAGCTACGATGAGCAGATGACTGCCATTGCGCGTGATGGACATCACTACATCAGCACCATCCATCTTTTCAGCGAAATTGTCCCAATAACCAGCAGATTGAGTGCAACTTGCGGCAGCCCAATAGGCTCCCCAACCCCAGTTGTCACAGCGCATGTCAAGGTAATCGGTACCTTTCTGCAGTTCCAGCACCCAGTTGCTCCAGTTGTTGAACTTGCTGGAATAGTTCTTGAAATGCAGCGTCATGGTGCTGTTTGCCTTGAGGGTGAAGTCGCCTCTCACTCCTGCACCAAAACGGCCACGCTGGCTCAGGCAACCCAGCAGGGTTCCCTCAATGGCAGGCATGTCAGTATCGGTGATGGTGGTTTTGTCATTGTCAATGATGATGTGTGAATGGTCTGTAGCCAACTGTACAGAGAGGTTGCGAGTGCCATCACCAAAGAAGCACACGAACTCGTGCTTGTAGGTGTTAGAACCCTTTGTCACCTCCTGGGTGATGATGACCTCAGCATTCATACGCTTGAAGGTGTAGACGACCGAGGCCTCTTGAAGGGCATCGTGGAAGGCATCGCCAGCAGGATAGTTGGCTGCATTGTAGCTGAACCACGGACTTGCAGGATCGTATCCGGCAGTATTCGTTTCCGCATTGTAAGGATTGGTGTTTTTACCTTCAGCTTGCCAGCCATAGCCGTCTGCACGCACGAAGACATTCTTTTCTTGCAAGTCCCAGAACTGAGACACCCAGGCCTGCCAGACATTCCAGCCTTCGGCCTTGATGTAGCTGGTAAATTCTAACTTCAGCGTCTTGTTGGGAGCAATGTCATAGATGTCAGACAATGCACCTGCCCAGAAATCATTGGTGTTGTCTTCTTTACCTACGAGCTTGGTGTCTGCCCACGCTGCACTGTTCATAAAGATACCTCCTAATAGTACAAGGAGTGTCTTCCTTAAGATTTGTTTCATAGTGTAGTATTTAGATAATTAGTATTGTTTTCTGAAATTTAATCTTTAATGTTTAATCTTTAATGTAAAATGACTTTTTTCCCGTTCACGATGTACAGGCCTTTCGTGGGCTGAGCAACCTTGCGGCCCTGCAGGTCAAAGTATTGGCTGTTAGCTGTTAGCTGTTGGCTGTTAGCTTCATCGATGCCTGTCGCATCGCCGTCGAGTCCAAGGAACTCACGAGCTTCAATGGTCTCGTTGAACTGCAGATAAGCCTTGCCAACAGGAATGGCGCGTGCAGCGGTAATCTTCTTGAAGCAGGCTTCCCCACCCTCTACGCTGAGTGCATACTTGGTCTTGCCTGACTCAGGAGAAACGTTGGCGCCTGTGCCAGCCTTCAGCAGATTGCCTGCGGGGGCTGTTCCTGAGACTGCAGTGGGAATGAAGTAGGTAGTGTTGGCAGTGCCCTCCAGCAGCATGGGTGTGCTGGCAGCAACAGCAGCATTGATCTCCACCTTATTGATATTATTACCGTTATGACCTGTGACAGCATAAGCAGTCAGTCCGTCGACATTTGCCATGTCAAGAGGAGCGTTGCCGCAGAAGGTGGCCCAGCCGTATTCGCTGATGGTGGCCGTCAAGCCAAGCGCATAAGACTGCAGGTCGAGGTGTGCACCCTCCGTGAGCAGGCGTACGGTAGCATCGCCCGTGGCAAAGTCGTTATGGGTAAGCGTATAGCGCTCAGTAGCCACAGTGCCGTTGGTCAGCGTCTGCTTGGCAACAACAGACAGGGTGTTGGCCGTTTCTCGAGAGATTGTCATCTCTACGTCAGCGCCATTCATATAGCTGCGGAAAATCTCCCAGCTGGGATAGTTCTCCAGCGTGATGTTAGCTTGATTGTAATAGTCGTGAGTAGACCATCCATAGTTGTCGGCACGCAGGTCGAGGTACTTACTGCCCTTCTGGACCTCCAGCACCCAGTTGAACCAGGCCTGCAAGCCATTGGAATAGTTCTTGAAGTGCAGCTTCAGCGTCTTGCCAGCAGGCAGCGTGATGTCTGTACGAGGACCTACAGCGAATGCACCCGTATTGTTCACCACTCCATGCAACGTGCCCACGATGGCGGGATAGGCCTCAGTAGTGGTAGTCTCCACACTGATGACTGTCAGCTGTGCATGGTCGGCACCCAGGAAGACATAGGCATCGTCTGTGGTGCCCAGATTCTGTACATAGTAGTGGCGATAGGTGATGCCAGCATTCGCGATGTCGGTAGTGACAAGCACCTCGCTGCCATGGCGCTCCATCTTCATCGTAACGATAGAGCCTGGCAGATGGGCAAGTTTCTTGGCCTCGATTTCACCATCGTTAGCACCCGGGTAGTTGTTGACATTATACGTAGCACCTGTGTTCCAGTTTTCCTCTGCACCTACCTTATAGTCGCACATAGAGCGGATAAAGGCATACTGGTTTGTGCCCCAGTCGTTGAGAGTACTCTTGGCAATGATGCCTGCATAGCCATCATAAGAATAATCCCCCCTGGTAGCATCAACAGAGAAGGTGAAGGTCACCGTCTTATTAGATGCCAGCGTATAGGCAGACGTACAGCATCCTGCATCGCCCCACCCCTTCGTCGTGGCGCCAATGGTTGTTGTGGCAGGTGCCTTATAACCCCAGAGCGTGTTGCCGCCATCGCCAGAGTTGCGATCTTCCTTTTTCTTATTTACAGCAGTGAAAGCAATCACTTTCTGGTTTGTTGGCTCTAGCGTCTGCTCTACCAGCACACCCTCGTAGGTGCTTTTATAGGTACCGCTTTCATCAATCTTGATGGTGATATACGATGTTCCAGAGGTAATGCTCCACGTACCTGTCTTGTCGCCAGTAATGGTGCCATTGGCATTCAGGGTAATATCGACAGGAGTCTTGAGTTGCTTGTTGGCGTGGTCAAGATTCTTGTCATGCAGCAGCACCTTGTAGTTGCCGGGAATGTTGGCGGTAGCCACCTGCTGAGTGGCCTTGATGTCGCTGTTGGTCACTGTCTCGCCAGTATATTCAAACGGAGCAGCACACAGCCAGCCGTCCTTGTTGACGAAGACCTGGTGGACACGCAGTTCGTGAGCCTCAGTGATGGCGCGGTTCTGGAAACGAGTGTGATAGACCATGAATGTCTGATCGCCCTGCGTGATGACAGAGTTGTGACCTTGAGAACGCTCAGAGTTGTCGCCAGTAGCCATAAAGCCCCAATCGCCATAGGCTCCGAAGATGTTCTCACCACGATTGGTCTTACGAGTGCCATCAGGACCATAGTTGACACGTGCCTGGTCATAAATGGCCACACCTGCAGAGTTAAAAGAATCCTCATAAGGACCATCGGGACTGGTAGAGCGGAAGACGCGCATCTGGTAGCCAGCATTAACAGTCAGACCGCCATAGGTCACAAAGAGATAGTAATAGCCGTCTATATATTTAATGTACGAGGCCTCGCCAGAGACGTGACGGCCTCCAGCAATCTTTTTACCAAAATAAGGATCCTCGCGGACATCGTCGGCACTTGAACCCTGTGTATAGGCATAGTCTACGTCATAGTCGCGCAGGCCTGTCTCCTCGTCCAGTTCGAGCATGAAGATGCCACCATGCCACGAACCATACGACATCCACAGCTTGCCCTCCTCGTCGTAGAACACGCAGGGGTCGATGGCGTTGGGCCAGCGATGGCACCAACCACTCAGCGTCCCCACATCGTAACGGCTGGGCAGCGAAGCCTGTGTGCCAAGGGCAATCTCTAAGTCGGTGTATTTGTAGCTCAGGGAAGAGCCGATATTAAAACCACTGAAAACAACCGGACCTTGATAAAGGTAAGGACCTTCAATCTTATCGGAAGTCAGAAGGATGATGCTGCAATTGGCACTATTACCATTGATGCTGAGGTACATGCACCACTTGCCCATCGTGGGATTCCAGATAACATCTGGTGCCCAAAGGTTGCCGCTGATATCATACGAACCGTCACCAGCAGCAGAATAGGCCTCTACATCAAATGCAGAGCCGTTGCCATTACGGAAATCACAATTTGCCCCCCCCACTTTTATTGTCGTGGTGGCATTCACATTGAAAGCCGTTTCGCAGCTTACGGAAGGCGTTGAGGCTGTACGCCATGCTACTGGCACATTAGACCAGTTCATGAGGTCAGTAGACTTTGCCCAAGCCTGGTGACTGCCAAACACATAATAAGTCTGTGTGGTGGGTTCCCAGACAACGCTGGGGTCGTGAACACTGATGCGAGCCTGAGTATAAGCAAAAACAGAGGCTGGCATCACAATCATTAGTAGAAAGTAGAAAATTTTACGCATGTCTGTTATTTATAGTTTTGTTGGCTGCAAAATTAGTCTACATTATTATTATACAGGTGGACAAGTGGACAAAAAAGGTGGACAAAAGCGTTGAAATGGGCTTATTTGCAATCTTTTAACGATATTGTCCACCAAATTAAATTCCTCCGCGCCATAAAAAAAGCCCCCTCCTTTTTGGGGAGGGGGCATTTTTTGTGGGGAGGCTTAGAATGGGCCTTGCCCCATACAACTCGTAGTTGTCAGTGCGGTGGCTGCCGCCGTGATGGCTGCTACTAATACCTTCAACAGCACATCCCAAAAACTTTTCTTATTCATACGCTACTCCTTTCTTCTTTCTGAACACGAATCTCACGAATCTCACGAATCTCTCCGCGCTTTTTATATCCGCTGGTTATAGAACAAAAACATTGAAAACCCTTTTCTAAAGTTTGGCACTCCGTGCTTTGGTCTGCTATCGTCTAGAATCTGGTTGTAAGTACACTTACACCATTTTCTGCCGATAACATACCATGTCCTTGGGGACATCAAACTTTCGAAAAGAAAAACCCCGGTTCTTCGAACCTCAAAAACAAGGCTGCGCTTATCTGCGAGATCCGCGCGATCTGCAAGAAATAATAACTCCTGCGCGAAATCAATCTCTCACCGACGTATATTTTCTTTTCTCTCGCAGATCACACAGATAACGCAGATTGTCTCATCTTGTTTTTCGGACCGCGAGGTCCGAGGTTTTTCCTTGATAAGAAAGGAGGACCCGTAGGGTTCATGGTGTCAGCGTTAGACTGCTGTGAGCTTGCTCGCAAGCAGGCTGGGCGCTGATGGCATGAGGACTCGTAAGAGTTGAGGACTCGTAAGAGTCTCCTTTCCCTTCAAGGGGTTTTCTTTGTTTTTGTTTTAAAAGCTCACTCTCCGTCCTCGTCCTTGCTGACCTTGTTCTCAGGCAGCTCTTCCACCTTCACACCGTGCAGGAACTGCTTCACGCGGTTGCCAGCCTGGTCGTGGGTGCGCTCGGGGGTGAAGACCACGTGCAGACCCTCGATGTTGTCGGTGACGGTGAACGCCTTTGCAGAGCGGGCGCCCTTGCAGTTGATGCCGATCTTGAACGAACCGAAGCCGTCCAGCTTCACACGCTTGGAGTCCTGCATCTGGTCCTTCATGACCTCGACGAGCTCCTCGATGAC
>OMQN01000121.1 GCA_900313235.1 uncultured Prevotellaceae bacterium
AACAAAAATCGGTAAATTATGGCCTTTTTAATGATATTTGGACAAAGAAAAGAAAATTCCAAAAATTTCTTAACCGATTGATATTCAGTTACTTATTTGACCTTTTCTTTCTTATCGTTTCCGTCTGAAAAACCCGTATTTGTCTCTGCAAGATAAACTTTGTTTGTTTCAAAATTTGTAATCATTATATATAATTTATTGACAATTAGATATTTAAGTTTATTTGCGAAGGTATTAAAAGAATTCCATCCTGCAAAACTTTTTTCGTTAAAGTTGCGTTAAGATTTTCGAAGGAGTTATTACTATATTTCCAAATATAGTATATGTTTTTCAGTTTTAAGATAGAATAAGTAATAAATGCCTCCTCCCAGACGTAACATTTTCGTTTTTTGCATACTTTATTGGTAGAAAAGTTGTAACTTTGCATGCATACAGTTAACAACAGATCATGGTCAAGGACATCAGAAAGCCGACAGTGCATAACATGAAGCGGCAGCCAAGTTAGAAGCACCGCCCCTCTTCGATGCCGGCTATTGCGACGTAATGCCTATCGACGAAGCACAGCTCGCCACGCAACGGGCCTACATCTGCGCCAATCCAATGACAAACAGCTAAGCCATATATTGGCTTAGCTGTTGTTCTATCTGTATCAGTTGTAAAACAGTAGGGAGGTCAGTGTCTCATTTTCTCTTTAAGATACTCGGCAAAGATGCGGGCGGCACTCTCTACCTTGGCAGCACAGGGACGCGTCTTGTAGTACTCGGCAGTACGAGGAGAGGCAACATAGCTAGCGGGGGCCTTCTCGTGACCTTCGATGCCAAGAATCTCGGCACAGATAAGGCTACCATTGTCAGCTTTGGACTTGGCGAGGAGGTCTTGTACCACCTTATAGCACGCCGACTTGCCCTCGCGGTCAGAGCCTTCTGTCTGTCCGCAGTCGAGACCTACGAGCATGACGATGCCTGACACGGCGCCACACATCATACGCAGGCGCCCTACTCCACCGCCAAAGCCGGCACCGATGCGCTTGGCCATAGTTTCGTCGAGACCATAAAGGTCGGAAAAGGCTGCCACCACACTTTGGCAGCAGCCATATCCGGCCATGAAATTATCGACTGCGCGCTGTACGCGCTGGTCTGACTTACCGAAGACATCCTCCTCCGTCATGCGAACATAGACGTTGGCAGACTTCTCGAACAACTCAGGAGCCTTAGCGGCATCGCGGATGATGAGCAGCGACATCACGAGCTCGGCAGTCATATCGTAGAGACGACGAGCCAGGAAGTCGTGAGCATCCTGATTTTCCAGTGCCTTGACAGCAGCGAGAGCCTCCTCGTAAACGGGGATGAGCTTCTCAACACGGGCCTTGAGAGCAGCGTTAGCGTCAGCAGGCAGTGCAGCCAGCATGTCCTTAATGTTGTTGAGCATGGTGCCGTTGGTGATGTAGCGGATAGCAGCAACAACCTGCAGCTGAGTGGTACCCTCGTAGATAGAGAAGATACGTGCGTCGCGGAACAGGCGCTGGCTCTTGTACTCCATGATGAAACCTGAACCACCGTGGATGCTGATAGCATCGTAAGCGTTCTGGTTGGCGTACTCAGAGTTCATACCCTTAGCCAGTGGTGTGAAGGCATCGGCCAAGCGCTGATACTTCTTCAGTTCCTGCTTCTCCTCAGGAGTAAGCTTGCGGTCGCGCTCGATATCCTCAAGACACTTGTAGATGTCAACGTAAGCAGCTGTCTCGTACAGCAGTGAACGACCAGCATCGAGCTTGGCCTTCATGCGAGAGAGCATATCGTAGACAGCGGGGAAGTTGATGATAGCCTCACCAAACTGCTGGCGCTCCTTAGCGTATGCCAGACCCTCGTTGTAAGCCTCCTGCTCAACACCTACAGACTGTGCGGCGATACCCAGACGGGCACCGTTCATCAGCGCCATCACGTACTTGATGAGACCCAGACGGGTGCTACCGCAGAGCTCTGCCTTAGCATTCTTATAGGTCAGCTCACAGGTGGGTGAACCATGGATACCCAGCTTGTGCTCGATGTGACGAACGTCAACACCGCCCTGGCGCTTGTCGTAGATGAACATTGACAGACCACGTCCGTCCTTGGTGCCTTCCTCAGAACGAGCCAGCACGAGGTGGATGTCGCTATCACCATTGGTGATGAAACGCTTCACACCATTCAGACGCCAGCAGTTCTCCTTCTCGTCGAAGGTAGCCTTCAGCATGACACGCTGCAGGTCAGAACCGGCATCAGGCTCAGTGAGGTCCATAGACATACCCTCACCAGCGCAAACGCGGGGGATATACTTCTGGCGCTGCTCCTCGCTACCAAACTCATAGAGGGTATCGATACAGCTCTGCAGGCTCCAGATGTTCTGGAAACCGGCATCGGCAGAAGAAATCATCTCAGAGAGCATAGAGAACACGGTGTTAGGCAGGTTCAGACCGCCGTAACGACGAGGCATAGAAACACCCCACAGGCCAGCCTTACGGGTGGCGTCGAGGTTCTCGTAAGTCTTAGAGGCGTAGATCATACGACCGTTCTCGAGGTGTGGACCTTCCAAGTCAACGCTCTCAGAGTTTGGCTCGATGATGTTGGCAGCCACGTCGCCAGTGATGTCGAGAATCTGCTTGTAGTTCTCGATGGCATCGCCCAGGTCGACGGGAGCGTAGTCATATTCTTTCGCATCAGCGAAACCCTTTTCTTTCAGCTCAACGATACGAGCCATCAGGGGGTGGTTCAAGTAGAACCCGATCTCAGGATGAGTACTTAATTAACTTTGGAACAACCTCCTCAACGGTGCCAACAATCACGTAGTCGGCAATCTTGTTGATAGGAGCATCGGGATCGCTGTTGATAGAGATGATGATACCAGAATCCTGCATACCAGCGATGTGCTGAATCTGTCCAGAGATACCACAGGCGATGTACACCTTGGGATGAACGGTGACACCCGTCTGACCAATCTGACGATCGTGGTCGAGCCAGCCAGCATCGACAGCAGCACGAGAACCACCAACCTCACCATGCAGCACCTTGGCTAAGTCGAACAGCATGTCGAAGTTCTCCTTAGAACCCATACCGTATCCACCAGCAACAACGATGGGCGCACCCTTCAGGTTGTGCTTGGCAGCCTCTACGTGGTGATCGAGCACCTTGACAACGAAAGCCTCGGGGCTAACATACTTGCTGACCTCAGGGTAGACAACCTCACCCTTAGCCTTACCCTCGTACAGAGCCTTCTGCATAACGCCAGAGCGGACAGTAGCCATCTGAGGACGGTGGTCTGGGTTAACGATGGTAGCAACGATGTTACCACCGAAGGCAGGACGAATCTGATAGAGCAGGTTCTCATATACCTTATTATTCTTCTTATCCTCGAAAGGACCAATCTCCAACTCTGTGCAGTCAGCTGTCAGACCAGAGGTCAGTGATGACGACACACGTGGACCGAGGTCGCGACCAATAACGGTAGCACCCATCAGACAGATCTGAGGCTGCTCCTCCTTGAAGAGGTTGACGAGGATGTCGGTGTGGGGAGCTGAGGTGTAGGGGAACAGGTCCTTAGCGTCGAAGACAAACAGTTTGTCAACACCGTAAGGCAGAATCTGGTCTTCCACCTTGCCCTTGATGCCAGTACCAGCAACAATGGCGTGGAGCTCCACGTTCAGTTCATTGGCGAGCTTGCGACCCTTGGTCAGCAGCTCCTGAGATACTTCCTGTACCTGAGTACCTTCTATTTCGCAATATACAAATACGTTATTCATACCTCTTTCTTAGCCAATAATCTTCTCGTCCAACAATTCTTTGATCATACCTTCGATATCAGCATCAGAAGCCGTCAAAGTCTTCGACTCCTTAGCCTGGAACACGATGTTCTTGATGGCCTTCACCTTCGTGGGTGATGGCCTTCACCTTCGTGGGCGAGCCACTCAGACCACACTGGCTTACATCGCCATCCACATCAGCTACGCTCCACTGGTTCAGTGTCAGCTCAGGGCGCTGCTCATACAGATAGTCGTATGGAGTACCCTCGGCAGGACGCTCCATAGGACAGGTAGCGCGCTTGTACTTCATCACCAGCTTAGCGTTCTGGGGACGACAGGGGGCTGCACTTCCGTTAACAGTGATAACAACAGGCAGAGGAGCCTCAACAGTCTCCACACCACCGTCGATGACACGCTTGATGGTAGCCTTACCATCCTTAACAGAGAGTACCTCCTCAGCGTATGTCACCTGATTCAGGCCCAGCTTCTGAGCTACCTGAGGACCTACCTGAGCGGTATCACCATCGATAGCCTGGCGACCACCAATCACGATGTCTACGTCGCCAATCTTCTTGATGGCAGTAGCCAGCGCATAAGAAGTAGCGAGGGTGTCGGCACCAGCGAAGAGACGGTCGGTCAACAACCAGCCGGTATCTGCACCACGATAAAGTCCCTGACGAATAATCTCACCTGCACGTGGAGGACCCATCGTGAGGATTCCTACTGTTGAGCCTGGGTTCTGCTCCTTCAAGCGAAGGGCCTGCTCCAGGGCATTCAAATCTTCTGGGTTGAAGATGGCGGGCAAGGCTGCACGGTTTACGGTGCCTTCGGCGGTCATGGCGTCCTTACCCACATTTCTTGTGTCGGGTACCTGCTTAGCAAGTACTACAATTTTTAATGCCATATTATTAATAATAATGTGTAAAAATGATATCCTTTTTCGAAAAGCGCTGCAAAGGTACGATTTTTTACGGACACAGCCAAATAAAAATGCACAAAAACAGCCAAAATGTGCACACTTCAACTGTTTTGTGCATGATATTATCTATTCTATTATACCTTAATGCTTGTCGTAGGCATGCTGTGGATAGTCTGTAGTGAAGTGCAGACCACGACACTCCTTGCGCTCCAGGGCCCAACGTGTGATGAGATAACCCACATTGATCATGTTGCGCAACTCGCAGATGTCCTTCGAGGCCTTGACACGCTTGAAGAGGCGCTCGGTTTCTTCGTAGAGCATGTCCAAACGGTCCCAGGCACGATGCAGGCGCAGGTCAGAGCGCACAATGCCCACATAGTTGGACATGATCTGGTTGACCTCCTTGACACTCTGCGTGATGAGCACCTTCTCCTCGTTGGTCATGGTACCTTCGTCGTTCCACTCAGGTATATGCTCGTTGTATTCATAGAGATCGACATGCTCCAGCGAGTGGCGAGCGGCTGTCTCGGCATAGACCACCGCCTCGATGAGTGAGTTAGAGGCCAGACGGTTGCCGCCATGCAGCCCTGTGCAAGAACATTCGCCAAGAGCGTAGAGGCGCTCGATGCTGGACTGTCCGTTGAGGTCGACCTTGATGCCACCACACATATAGTGGGCTGCAGGTCGTACGGGGATATAATCGGTCGTGATATCGATACCCATCGACAGGCACTTCTGGTAGATATTGGGGAAGTGCTTGCGGGTCTCGGCTGGGTCCTTATGGGTAACGTCCAAACAGACGTGGTCCAGTCCGTGAATCTTCATCTCCTTATCGATGGCGCGTGCCACAATGTCGCGAGGCGCCAGACTGAGGCGCTCGTCGTACTTTTCCATGAACGTCTCGCCATTGGGCAACTTCAGCACGGCACCATAGCCGCGCATAGCCTCCGTGATGAGGTAGGCAGGATGTGTCTCGTTGGGATTGTGAAGCACAGTGGGATGGAACTGTACAAACTCCATGTCAGCCACCGTACCCTTGGCACGATAGACCATAGCGATGCCGTCGCCCGTAGCAATGACAGGGTTGGAGGTTGTCAGATAGACGGCACCACAGCCACCCGTACACATCACCGTACACTTGGCAAGATAGGTGTCCACCTTCTGCTGTGGATTGAGCACATAGGCACCATAGCACTGGATATTGGGAGAGCGGCGCGTCACGCGCACACCCTGATGGTGCTGGGTGATGATTTCTACAGCAAAATGGTTCTCCTTGATGTCAATATCCGGATTGTTGCGCACAGCCTCCATCAGCCCTCGCTGGATTTCGGCGCCTGTATCGTCAGCGTGATGCAGAATGCGGAACTCCGAGTGTCCACCCTCACGGTGCAAGTCGAACTGACCGTCTTCCTTGCGGTCGAAGTTGACGCCCCACTGGACGAGTTCTTGAATCTGTTCAGGAGCCATACGGACCACCTGTTCCACAGCCTGTCGGTCACTGATAAAGTCGCCGGCAATAAGGGTATCTGCAATATGCTTGTCAAAGGTGTCGAGCTTCAGATTAGTCACCGATGCTACGCCACCCTGTGCAAAAGAGGTGTTGGCCTCATCAAGTGTCGTCTTGCAAATCATGCAAATTTTACCTTTCTTAGCACGTGCCACCTTCAGTGCGTAGCTCATACCGGCTACGCCGGCACCGATAATCAGAAAATCGTATTTATAAACCATCCTTTTTTGTATTATACGGTGCAAAATTACAAAATATTTTTGTATTTTTGCAAACGAAATGAAGAAATATCTGTTTTTACTACTATTATGGTGCTTCTCAGCGCTGTCTTTTGCGCAAGACAGTCTGCGCTTGCGCATTGACTCGCTGCTGCAAGACCCGATGTTTGAGACGTCGCAGGTAGGACTGATGGTCTACGACCTCACTGCCGACTCCGTATATTACCAGCACAATGCACGCCAGCTGCTGCGACCAGCCTCAACGATGAAGTTGGTGACAGCCATCACTGCCCTGGACCAGTTGGGACCGAAGTATGACTTCAAGACAAGCATCTACTATACAGGCAGCATCAAGAACCGCACACTGGAGGGCAACATCTACTGTGTGGGAGGGTTTGACCCCACGCTGACGCTCGAGGACGTGACAGACATGGCGCTGAGCATACAACAGCTCGACATAGACAGCATAGCCGGAAAACTGGTGGCAGACCGTACCATGAAGGAGCCCGTAGACTATGGTGAGGGATGGTGTTGGGATGACGAAAACCCACTGCTGACACCGCTGTCCATCGGTAGGAAGAACATCTTCCTCACTACCTTCTCTGAGGAGGTGGCCCGTCTGGGCGTCAACTTAGAAAACGTCACGCTGGTGGAGGGACAGCTGCCTTCCAACGCCCATCACCTGACGACCATCCGTCACAACATATCACTGGTGCTGGACCGCATGATGAAAAAGAGTGACAACTTCTATGCCGAGGCCGTCTTCTACCAGACGGCTGCCAGCGTGAGGAAGTCGCTGGCCAAGGCGACAGACGCGACAGGAGTCACCCGCAAGTTGCTGAAACGACTGGGACTCCAGGCAGATACCTATCGGCTGGCAGACGGTTCGGGACTCTCGCTCTACAACTACGTCAGTGCCGAATTGCTGTGCACACTGTTGAAGTATGCCTGGAACTCACCCATGATTTACGATGCGCTATGGTTCTCACTGCCCATTGCCGGAGTGGACGGCACACTGGAGAACCGCATGCTCAACACCGCTGCCGACGGTAACGTCCGTGCCAAGACGGGTACGCTGACAGGCATCTCGTCACTGGCAGGCTATTGCAAGGCAGAGAACGGTCACCAGCTGTGTTTCAGCATCATCAATCAGGGCATCATGCGCAATGCCGACGGCAAAGCATTCCAAGACCGCCTGTGTCAGGTACTGTGTGGCGAGAAAGAAGTAGACAAAACGCAAGAACAGAAAGTCGCTAAACGCTCTGCACGTAGCGCTCAAAAGTCTCGCGGTAGGCGTCGGTGACACGGATTACCTCGTCACCGATGTAGACGCAAAGGTTACGGTCAACCGTTCTTATCTTGTCCAAGCGGACAACATAGGAGCGGTTGATTCGCATAAAGGCATCTGTAGGCAGTGCGTCCTCTACCGCTTTCATCGTCATGTGCGTGGTCAGTGGCAGTCGCTCGCCCTCTATGTGGAAGCGCACATAGTCTTTCATACCCTCCACATACAAGATGTTGTCGAAGTTGACCTGACGTAGCTCACCATCGACACGGATAAACATCGTGGTTTTGGTGGACGTTGCCTCGGGTGCAGAGGCGAGCGGGGCGTCACCTCTGCTGAACCACTGCTCTGCCTTCTCTACGGCAGCGATGAACTTGTTATAACGGATGGGTTTCAGCAGGAAGTCGATGGCTGAGACCTCATAGCTCTCAAAGGCATACTCCTTGAAGGCGGTGGTAAAGATCACCTTCGTACGCTCAGGCAACATGTGCGACAGTTCCATACCGTTCATGTCAGGCATCTGGATATCCATAAATGCCAGATTGACGGGATGTTCGCGCAACCATGCCAGCGCCTCAACGCTATCGGTAAAGGAAGCCTCCAGACGTAGCTGGGGGGTCTTCTGCGCAAACGATTCTAAGAGTTTGACGGCCAGTGGCTCGTCGTCGACAATGATGCAAGTGAGCGGAGTCATAGTTGGATCGTGATTTTTACCTTATAGATATTGTCTTCGAGGGTTTGCTCCCACGTATAGCGGTCCTTATAGATAAGGTCCAGACGGCGACGGGTATTTTCCAGTCCTATGCCTGAGCCACTACGGTCCGTATCGTTCTTGGGGAAGTTGGTATTCTCGCAGTCGAAGATGAGTTGTTGTCCGTCAGCAGTGAGCGTGATGTCAATGCGCGAGTCACGATTGCTGCTGACGCCATGCTTGAAGGCATTCTCAATCAGGGAGATGAAGAGCAGCGGAGCAATAGTTAATGGAGAATTGACAATTGATAATTGACAATTGACCATCGTCTTCTCGCTACAGCGTAGCTTCATCAGCGCAATATAGTTTCTCATGAATTCCACCTCGCCACTGATGGGTACTGTCTTCTTATTAGTCTCATACATAGCATAGCGCAACAGGTCGCTCAGCTGGGCAATGGCATCTTGTGCAGCATCGGGGTCAATCTGCGTCAGACTGGAGATATTGTTCAGCGTATTGAACAGGAAGTGCGGATT
>OMQN01000106.1 GCA_900313235.1 uncultured Prevotellaceae bacterium
CGTAGAACGATGTCCGGGTGGCTGTCACGTCCTGTGTGCTCAGGAATGTAGCCAGTGGCAGTGCGAACAGAACCACTGTCCAAACTGCCACTTGTGCTACAAACAGCCACATATCTTTTTTCTGTATCTTCACCATACGGCTGCAAAGATAATAATTATTTTTTAATTTCTCATTTTTTCAATATCTCAATTTCCCATCGTGCCAGTGTCTGTGCCGTTACCGCTACCCACGCTGTTAATCATCTCACCCTGCGACTGCTGTTCGATGAAGTCGTTCTGTACACGGCTGACATGCTGTTTGGCAACCATCTTCGAGTTACCGAAGGTATAGCTGACGGTGAAGGTAACACCATAGATAGGAACCTTGATATTGTTGGTGCTGGTGAAGTTCTGACCGCGGCTGTGACTCTTAATCATGATGCTGCCGCCTTCGTTCAGACCTGTCATGGCAGAGAGACTCAGGTTAAGCTTATCCTTCAGCAGCGACTTTGAGATACTGGCGGTCAAGAGATTGAATCCGCCGCTCCAGCCCTGCAGGGTATAGCTCTTGGTAGAGGCGATAGCAAAGGCGCTGAGCTTCAAGTCCCAAGGCAGTGTCTGCTGCAGTCCACCCATGATATTGGCTGTCCAGCCGTTGTTGCTCTGACCCAGTTCATTGCTGCTCACGTCAAGGTAGTTGGCGGCGCCGTTCATGAAGATACGGGTGTTCTTGGTCAGCAGGTAGTTGACATAGGCACTGATACCAGCCTGATGGCTCTTGATGACATTACCGTAGGTGGTGTTCAGCAGGTTGTTGCTGTCGTAGAAGCTGTACTGTGAGATGCCGTTATCGGTGAAGTTATAATGGGCATTGAGGTTCAGCATCAACTTGTTGGTAAACATGTTATACACTACAGAGATGTTGTGAGCCTTCTCTACGTCAAGGTCAGGATTACCGTATGTCAGGGCGATGGGGTTGGTCTTGTCGACATAGGGATTCAGGTAAGAGATACCTGGACGCGAGATGCGCATATTGTAGGTCAGGCCGAGGTTGCTGCCCATGCTCAGATTATACTGCAGACTGGCTGTGGGGATGAAGCTGCCATAGTCCGTGCTGAAGTCCTGGCCGTTGCCCAAATGGTACTCTACGTTCTGCCAGGTATATTCGTAGCGGGTACCAATCTTGGCACTCAACTTGGTCCAACGGGCGGTATATTCGCCATAACCTGCCAGAATAGTGTTCTTGTACTCATACTCGCTGCTGGTAGAGGGATCGTAGACGTCTTTCAGATAATACTTAGCATCAGAGGTGGCATCGTGAAGTTGCAACTTGCTACCCAGCGCGAGGGTATGTTTGCCAACAGGCATGGTGTAGTCCAACTGGAAGATATGGTTGGTGGTCTTGTCTTTGTTCTCTGAATAGCGACTTGTCAGGTCAATGAGTGTTGAGTTGACGGCAAAGCTGTTGGTCATCTCAGTAGTGGCGGGACTGTAGTTCAGCTGGTAGGTAAAGGCCAGCGACTGGGTGTGCTCTTTGTTGAAGAAGCGCTGATAGTCCACACTACCGCTGAACGAGGTGCGCGAGTTCTTCATATCGGTGGTGCTGCCATAGCTGAAACCAGTACCGTAGGGGGCACCACCCATCGTGGTCTGCGAGGTTCCGGTGCTCTTCATCGACATGGTATTGACAGAGGCTGTGGCATTCAGCACGCTCATCTCGTCCAACTGATAACCCAGCGTCAGACTACCCATCGTAAACGGTGTCTTCACTTCGTTCTCTGAAGTCATGATTTGTGAGGTACCATTGTCCTGCATCTGTTCCATCTCAGTGGTGGTATTGCCTGGCTTGTTATAACTGGTCATCACGTTGGTACTATACGACAGTTTGCCCTGCTGACCGCTCAGGAAGATGCTTCCTCCCAACTGGCGATTGCCGGCAGTGGCGCGGATAGAACCGTTATAGCCGTTCATGCTCTGGGCAGCCTGCGGATTCTGCTTGTTCATCACGATGTTCAGCACACCAGCGGCACCCTCAGCATCATACTTGGCACCAGGGTTCGTTACCACCTCAATGCTCTTGACAGCACTGGCGGGCATGCTCTTAAACACCATCGAGGGATTGCTGGAGAACATCAGGTTGGGAAGACCGTCGACATACACCTTAAAAGAGCTGGAGCCGTTGACGCTGATATTATCCTGGCCGTCGACCGTTACCATGGGCACCTTGCGAAGCATGTCCAAAACGGTATATGACTTCGAGTCCTCGTCGTCGGCAACATTATAGCTCATCTTGTCGACCTCCATCTTCACCAGCGGTTTCTGGGCAACCACTTCCACACCCTTCAGCATGGTGGCGCCATCAGAGATATACAAGGTACCGAGGTCGATGGCGGGTTCCTTGCCCAGCTCCACCTGCTGCCTCAACTCGTCCTTGCCGACACTGCTGAAGACGATGTCATAGCGGCCCTTGCCCTTCAGTTCCTTGGAGAACTTACCATCCTTATCGGTCAGGAACATGGCAACAGGCTTGTCCTTCTTGCCTGCTTTGAAGACGCGGACGGTAGCGAAAGGCTCCGCCTCGTTCAAGGTTTTGTCCATCAGCACACCTGTTACGGTGGTTGTCTGGGCCATTACTACTGCTGAAAGAGTCAGCATCATTGCTACGAGCATTGCTCTGAGTTGGGTCACCTTCTTCATATCTTTTTCGTTTTTGTTATTTTTTCTGCTGCAAAGTTAGGCTATTATCCTATATGTTCCAACTCACTTTCGACGAAACAGCCACAGTCTTTCGACGAGATTATTTCTCCCAAGAGGTAAAAAGAATGATAAAAATATGGCTTTTTCCATTTTTCTTAGTATCTTTGCCAACCGAAAGATAAAATAATACTGCTATGAAGAAGTTTTTTCTGACAACACTTGTCGCTATGCTCTGCTGGACTGCCAGCAATGCTAAGGTGAATGGTACGGAACCTGAAGACAACACGCCCGATGGCGTGGAGGCTGTAGACATGGGACTAAGCGTAAAGTGGGCTAACGTGAATATGGGAGCCAAGAAGTCAACAGACTTTGGCGACTATTACGCATGGGGTGAGACCAAGACCAAGGACTACTACTCATGGGACTCTTACATCTGGAGCAGAGGTAATTCTCCGATGCTGATCAAGTATTCCGTTAACGACAGAAAATCTCAGCTGACCCTTGCCGACGATGCTGCCCGTGCCAACTGGGGTGGCAAATGGCGCATGCCCACTGAAGCAGAGTGCGAGGAGCTGGCGAACCCAGACAACTGCACCTGGGAGTGGACAACGAAGAATGGTGTCAACGGTTATAAGGTAACGAGCAAGAAGACTGGCAAATCCATCTTCCTGCCCATCACTGGTTTCCGCTTCTATGGCCGCACACAGTTCCGCGCCATCTACGGCTACTACTGGACGTCAACGCTCTATACAACCAATCCCCAGGATGCCATCTGTCTGGAGTTTAATCTCGATGAAGTAAAAGTACACAACGGCAACCTTTCCAGCAACCGCTTCAGTGGCCATTGCATCCGCGCCGTGCAGGAAAAATGAGTTTTACAACGACGATACTGGAATGGTTTAAGGAGAACGGTCGGGCGCTGCCGTGGCGTGAGACGCGTGATCCGTATGCCATCTGGCTGTCGGAAATCATCCTTCAACAGACTCGCATCGAACAAGGGCGCCCCTATTGGGAGCGATTCATGAAGCGTTGGCCGACGGTAGAGGCGCTGGCCAATGCCACAGAAGACGAGGTGCTACGCGAATGGCAGGGACTGGGCTACTACAGCCGGGCCCGCAACTTGCACACAGCAGCCCAGCAAATCGTTGAGTGTGGCGGTTTCCCCACTACATTAGAGGGCATCAAAGCGCTCAAGGGGGTGGGCGACTACACGGCAGCAGCCATTGGTAGCATAGCCTTCAACCTGCCTGCAGCGGTGGTCGACGGCAACGTCTATCGCGTGCTGGCACGCCACTATGATATTGAAACGCCTATCAACACGACAGAAGGTAAGAAGGAGTTCACCCAGTTAGCACAATCGTTATTGCCACCGCAAGAGGCCTCAGCATTCAACCAGGCCATGATGGACTTTGGTGCCATCCAGTGCACGCCCGTCTCACCCCGTTGCGAACAGTGCCCATTGGCAGAGAGTTGTGTAGCTTTCCGTGAGGGGCGCATCGACATATTGCCCGTCAAACAGAGGACACTGAAGGTCAAGGAGCGCCAGCTGACCTACATATATATAAGGTGTAACGGTTATACGGCCCTCCATCGACGTCCTGCCGGAGACATCTGGCAAGGACTCTACGAGCCGTGGCTCACAGATCAGGTGCCACAGGGTGCTGTGCTACAGCGCCAAAGAGTCAAACACGTGCTGACGCATCGCATCCTCTATGCCGACTTCTGGCTATGGGAAACAGAGGAGCGTCCTCAACTGCCTGACGACTATTTCTGGATAAAGGAAGAAGAGGTGGGCAACTATGGGGTACCACGGCTCATCGAGATATTGTTAGAATCACTAAACACTTAACGGATATGATAAACATCGCCATCTTTGTGTCGGGAAGCGGCACGAACTGTGAGAATCTGATACGCTACTTCAAAGATTCGGAGCGTGTCAACTGTACCCTCGTGGTTAGCAACAAGCCTGACGCCTATGGTTTGGTGCGTGCCGAACGCTTAGGTGTGCCGACAGCTGTTGCGCCCAAACCGGAGTTGAACGATCCACAGGTGATGATGCCGCTACTCCAGAAGTACGGCATACAGTTTATTGTGCTGGCAGGATTTCTGCCGCTGGTGCCCAACTTCCTGGTAGATGCCTTCCCTCGCAAAATCATCAACATCCACCCTGCCCTACTGCCAAAGTATGGTGGTAAAGGCATGTGGGGACACCATGTACATGAGGCTGTGAAGGCTGCCGGCGAGACAGAGACGGGCATGACGGTACACTATGTCACCCCCGTCTGCGACTCTGGCGAAATCATTGCACAATACTGTGTGGCACTGTCGCCAGAAGACACTGCTGACGACATCGCAGCAAAAGAGCACCTGCTGGAGATGGAGCACTTTCCTCGCATCGTCGAGCAGGTAATTAACGAGATATTCTAAAAGACGAGAAGAGGTGCTCACGGTGAGCACCTCTTCCTTTTATTGCTTAGAGATTAGCCATCTCAATCACTTTGTCAACGGCAGCACTGAGTCCGTCGACACTCTTACCGCCAGCCTGGGCGAAGTGAGGCTGACCGCCACCGCCACCCTGGATGAGCTTGGCGGCCTCGCGAACCATCTGACCGGCATTCAGTCCGTGGTCGCTAACCATGTCGTCACTCATCATGATGGAGAGCTGGGGCTTGTTATTGTCGTGGGTACCCAGCACACAGAGCAATGAACCCTCGACAGCGGCACGAATCTTGAAGGCAAGGTCCTTGGCAGCAGCAGGACTCATAGGCAGCACGCTGCTTACAACCTTGACACCATTGACCTCGCGAGCCTTCTCAACGAGTGTCTTGGCAGCACGCTCTACAGCCTGTGCCTGGAAACCTTCAATCTCCTTCTTCATGCTATCGTGCTCCTCGATATACTTCTTGATGACACCCTGCAGGTCCTTGGCATTGTTGAAGAATGCCTTCACAGCCTTCAGAACATCTTCCGTCTGATAAAGCAGTTCCTCACACTCCTTACCCGTGCGGGCCTCGATACGGCGGATGCCAGCGGCTACGCTGCTCTCAGAGATAATCTTGAAGAAGCCGATGCGACCTGTTGAAGTGGCGTGGATACCACCACAGAACTCACAGCTGGGACCGAAACGTACCACACGAACCTTGTCGCCATACTTCTCGCCGAAGAGGGCGATGGCACCGAGCTTCTTAGCCTCGTCGAAGGGTACATCACGATGCTCGTCGATATGGATGTCCTGACGGATCATGTCGTTGACCATACGCTCTACCTCACGCAACTGCTCGTCAGTGACCTTCTCAAAGTGTGAGAAGTCGAAGCGCAGCGTGTCGGGCGAGACAAACGAACCCTTCTGTTCTACGTGGTCCCCCAGAATCTGCTTCAGGGCATAGTCGAGCAGGTGGGTAGCGGTATGGTTGGCAGCAGAGGCGTTACGCTTGTCGGTATCTACGCATGCCATGAACTCTGCGGCAGGGTTCTTGGGCAGCTGCTTGACGATATGTACGCTCTGGTTGTTTTCGCGCTTGGTGTCGATAATCTCGATGGTCTCGTCTTCGTTGACAAGAACACCGCAGTCACCTACCTGTCCACCCATCTCGCCATAGAAAGGAGTGGCGTCGAGTACCAGCTCGTAGAACTCGTTCTTCTTCTGGGTCACCTTGCGGTAGCGCAGAATATGACAGTTGTATTCGGTATAGTCGTAGCCAACAAACTGCTGTTCGCCAGC
>OMQN01000076.1 GCA_900313235.1 uncultured Prevotellaceae bacterium
CTGAGGGTCGCAAGCAGAACCGTCGTGTAGAGGTTTACATGTACGCTTCTAAGAAGATGATCGAGGAGGCTCAGGCTCAGGCTAATTGATGTCTGATGTCTGATGTCTGATGTAAGACGTCTGATGTAAGATGTAAAAAGTGACGAAAATTCTCGATCTCATCAAGAAAATAATTAAATGGATAGTGGTGGCGTTCTTCGCCTCCACTATTCTTTCTGTTGTCATCCTGCGGTGGGTGCCTGTCTATTTTACGCCCTTGATGTTTATTCGTCTGGCCCAGCAGAAGGCTGCCAACCAGGAACTGACACTCCACCATCATTGGGTGCCACTCGACGAGATAGCCCCCTCACTACCGTTGGCGGTGATGGCTTCTGAAGATGCACACTTCCTGGAACATCATGGTTTTGATTTCAAAGCCATTGAAAAGGCTGCCATGCGCAATATCAAACACCCCGACAAGCGTAAGCACGGCGCATCGACTATCTCCCAGCAGACGGCTAAGAACGTCTTTCTGTGGCCTGGCCGTTCGTGGGTGCGCAAGGGTTTCGAGGTTTATTTCACTGGACTCATCGAACTGGTATGGAGCAAGGAGCGCATTATGGAGGTCTATCTGAACAGCATTGAGATGGGCGATGGAATCTATGGTGCTGACGCTGTGGCACAGTGGCATTTCGGTACTACTGCCAAGGAGCTCACCAAGCGCCAGTGTGCACTGATAGCCGTTTCGCTGCCCAATCCGCGCCGATTCAACTCGGCCAGTCCGAGTGCCTATATGCTAAAACGACAAACCCGCATACTGCGTGAGATGCGCTTTGTAAAACCCCTGTAATTCTTTCTCTATGAAGATAAAGAGTCGTTCGTTTGCCTCAAGACTGTCACGATGGGTGCTGTTGGTACTGTTTATCATGATGTGTGCATTGGCATTCTTTATGTATTCGATTACCAAGGCTCTCGTTGTGGAAATCGGTGCCAACACCGTAGAAGGCAGCATGCACGCCACCGAAGAGCAAATCAAGTGTGTCCTGTCGGAAACCAGTGTGGCAGTGAAAAACAATATCTTCTACATTGAGCAAAACCTGAGCGACCCCGATGAGATGCAAGCCTCCGTAGAACGCATCGTGAGAGAGAATGACTTCATACGCAGTTGCGGCATCAGTTTCGTAAAGAACTACTATCCACAAAAAGGACCTGGATACTGTCCCTATGCATGGCGTACGGACAGTATGCAGGTCAAGACCCACCAACTGACTGACCTCAACTTCGACTATCTGCATAGCGAATGGTTCACAAAGGCTATCAAGGTAGATTCAGCCTACTGGGGAGACCCTTTTGCAGACGGACACGACAGCAAGACACCATTGATTGCCTATCTGCACCCCTTACACGACAAACAAGGAAGACTGGCTGCCATTTTGGGAGCAGACATCTCACTGGACTTCATGGCGACTATTCTGGACAAACAGGACAGTGTCTTCCAGGAAGAGCTGTGGGTGTGGGAAGGAGATCATGATGCCAGTCTCTCAAGGAAAGCCTCAGAGAGTTATATCCTCTCACGCGACGGAACATTCCTGACTCACCCTGAGTCGTGGCGTATTATGAAAGGTAACTTCTATCGCCATCTGAAGGACTGCGATGAGAAGAAACTTGCCGAGCGGAGCATCAAGAATATGAAGGAGGGCAAGCACAGCTCGAATGAGATATACGAAGACTTGAAGATTAATGCCACACATAGTTTCCTTTTCTATTCTCCAGTGGAAGGCACCAATTGGAACTTGGCTGTGGTGGTGCCTCGTATAGCACTCGACCTGCTTGGGTTGACAATGGGTGTCGTGTTGTTGTTTATCATCGTCATCATCCTGATGGTTACTAACTTCGTCTGCCGATTGGGTATCAGGCGTACGACAAAACCGTTGATGAACTTGGCTGAAACTGCTGATAAAGTGGCTCAGGGACAATTCGATACGGCACTGCCTACCATCAAGCACCAAGATGAGATACATCAGTTGCGAGACTCGTTTGAAAACATGCAGCACTCACTGGCAAGATATGTGGAAGACTTGAAAACCACTACAGCTGCAAAAGCCTCGATAGAAAACGAACTGGAGATAGCACACGGTATACAGATGAGTATGCTGCCTAAGAAATATCCGGCATTCCCCGACAGGACGGATGTAGATGTCTACGGACAGGTTACACCGGCAAAGGCCGTGGGTGGTGACCTGTATGACTTCTTCATTCGCGATGAGAAACTGTTTTTCTGCATCGGCGATGTGTCAGGAAAGGGTATTCCCGCCTCATTGGTAATGGCGGTGACTTGTTCGCTGTTCCGTAATATTGCAGCCCACACCACCAAACCGGAAATCATTGTGACAGGACTGAACGAGGCGTTGTGTACGAACAACGAGACAAATATGTTTGTTACCGTCTTTGCCGGTGTGCTGGACCTGAAAACAGGACATCTCAGTTATTCGAATGCTGGACATGATATGCCGTTATTGATAGACGACAACGGAGTGACCATTCTGTCGTGCGACCCGAATGTGCCTGCCGGTGTGTCTGCCGACTGGACATTTACCAGTCAGCAACTCGTCCTCAAGGAGGGTGCAACGTTGTTCCTCTATACCGACGGATTGAATGAGGCTGAGGATGTCCGACACAACCAGTTCGGGATGAAGCGCATGCTGGATGTTGCCAACGGGGCTTCGAGTCGTCCTGAGGAACTGGTTAACACCATGAAACAGGCTGTGGAACAGTTTGTTGGCGGTGCCGACCAGAGCGACGACCTCACGATGTTTGCTATCCAGTACCTTAAGTCATCAACCCCCAACAATTAAACGATTAGCAAGATGCAGAACGACCTAGTTATCTATATGAGCCTGTTCATGGTGACGGCGATCATCATCCTTTTACTGGTCTCCTTCCTGATTCCTTTTTACTACTTTAAGCGTAAATGGTGGAAGGGACTCTTTATCGGTATCCCGGTACAAATTGCCGTTTTCATTTTTGGTGGGGTCGTCATAGGATTCGGCAGTATGCTGTATGTTGATAATTTTTTCGAGAAAGAAGTGGACAATGCAATGGTCACAGTTCGCGGCACAGACGTTGCCAGGCATAATAGCGACACACTGGTGTGGTCGCTAACTCCTGATGAGGTATGTTTGGTAGGCAAGGAAAAGGAGGAAGTAAGGAAACGCTTCTATTATGATTTTCTCCGCCTCAGTCCTGTGAGTGTGGGCGTAGAGGACAGAATCGTCGTGACCTTTGATGTGAAGCATAAGAAGGTTACGGCAACGGATATGGACAAGCCGATGGAAGTTGTACAAGTAGACTGGGAAAAGGTGAACCACTATCTCAACAAGTAATACCATCATTATTTTTAGGTATTTCCACAGAAACATTCGTTCATGTGGAAAAACTTTGCTACCTTTGCAGTCAAATAGCAAAAGGTATGTATCTTTCAGATCTGAAGACAGGCGAAAAAGCCTTTATTGTCAAAGTAAAAGGACATGGCGGCTTTCGTAAGCGCATCATCGAGATGGGCTTCATCAAGGGCCAGCAAATCGAGGCGCTTCTCAGTGCCCCGTTGCAAGATCCTGTGAAATATAAGGTGATGGGCTATGAAATCAGCCTGCGCCGACAGGAGGCAGAACAGATAGAGGTTAGCTATGAGCAGCAGTATGCTGTTGACGACAATCCGATGACGTCGACGTCGACACCGCGCGACCAGCAGCACACTGCGACTGGTGTAAAGGAGATTACCATTGCGTTGGTAGGTAATCCTAACTGCGGAAAGACGTCGCTGTTCAATTTTGCTTCAGGTGCCCATGAGCATGTAGGCAACTACAGTGGCGTTACCGTAGATGCCAAAGAGGGCTATACCCACTTTGGGGGATACCGCATCCGTCTGGTCGACCTGCCAGGAACCTATTCGCTCTCTGCCTATTCACCAGAAGAACTGTATGTCCGCAAACAACTGGTAGATGATACGCCTGATGTTGTTGTCAATGTGCTGGATGCGTCGAATATCGAGCGTAACCTGTATCTGACGACACAGTTGATGGACATGCACCTGCGTGTGGTCTGTGCATTGAATATGTATGACGAACTGGAACAGCGTGGCGACAAGTTAGATGTCGACAAGCTCAGTTCGTTGTTGGGTATGCCGATGGTTCCCACGTCGTTCAAGACGGGTAGGGGACTCGACCAGTTGCTTAGCGAGGTCATCCATATCTTTGAGAGTCGTGAGGGGCATGATCAGTACTATCGACACTTCCATATCAAGCATGATCACGAGATAGAAAACGGTATAGCAAATATTCAGAAATATCTGAAAGATAATGTATTACTACGAGCACACTATTCTACGCGTTGGTTGGCTATCAAACTGATTGAGATGGATAAGGAGGTTGATGCCATCGTGCGTGACCTGCCCGACTACGACAAGATTATAGCGGCTCGCGATACGGCCGTGCGTCGTATCAAGGAAGAGACGGGCGACGACTCAGAAACGGCCATCATGGATGCCAAGTACGGTTTCATCCGTGGCGCCTTGCATGAGGCTGGCTATGTGGTCGGCGTGAAGGGAGACACCTATAAGACTACCCATAAGTTGGATGCACTGATTACCAACCGCTGGGTAGGATTCCCCATCTTCTTCTTCATTCTCTATCTGATGTTTGAGACGACGTTCATCCTGGGTCAGTACCCGATGGATTGGATTGAGATGGGTGTTGATGAATTAGGCAGTTTCATCGGAGAGTCGATGGCTGAAGGTCCGTTGAAAGCGATGCTTATCGACGGAGTCATCGGTGGTGTAGGCTCAGTCATCGTCTTCCTGCCACAGATTCTGATACTCTACACCTTCATCTCTTTCATGGAGGATTCGGGCTATATGGCACGTGCCGCCTTTATCATGGATAAGCTGATGCACGGCATGGGACTGCATGGTAAGTCGTTTATTCCGTTGATTATGGGCTTTGGCTGTAATGTACCGGCAGTAATGGCTACGCGTACTATCGAGAGCCGTCGTTCGCGCCTCATCACCATGCTGGTGCTGCCTATGATGTCGTGCTCTGCGCGCCTACCCATTTATATTATGATTACGGGTGCTTTCTTTGCCCCTCGACACCAGAGTATGGTGATGATATCACTCTATGTCGTTGGAATCGCACTTTCTGTTGTTATTGCCCGTATTTTGAGCACGTGGGTTATCAAGGGTGAAGATACGCCTTTTGTGATGGAACTGCCCCCTTATCGCTTCCCCACGGCGAAGGCCATCTTCCGCCATACGTGGGAGAAAGGTAAGCAATATCTAAAGAAGATGGGTGGCATCATCCTTGTAGCCAGTATCATAGTGTGGGCCTTAGGTTATTTCGGTACGATGGGTGTTGCTCCTTCGTTGGAGGAGAGTTTCATTGGTATGCTGGGTAAGGCCATTGAACCCTTGTTTGCTCTGCAGGGATTCGACTGGCGACTGGATGTCAGTCTGATAGCAGGTGTCGGCGCTAAGGAGATTGTAGCCAGTACCATCGGTGTACTCTATGGTGACAGCGCCTTCAACTTCTCGCCACTCACAGCCTATAGTTTCCTACTCTTTGTGCTCATCTACTTCCCTTGTATTGCCACGATAGTAGCCATCAAGAACGAAAGTCGTTCCTGGCGTTGGGCGCTGTTTGCTGCCATCTATACCACCGTGTTGGCATGGGTAGTATCAGCTGTTGTCTACTTGGTAGGTTCCTGCTTCCTCGTATAAAGAAGACGAGGGAGCAGTGGCTATACGCAAAGAAATCTCCTTGTTTGTTTGGCTGATTCATTTTTTTTATCTATCTTTGCAAGGTTCGCATAATCGACTAATAACTTTTAAACGACCAATAAAAATGAAGAAGCTATTCTTAACAACTACCATCACGTTGTTCTTTGCTGCACAGGCAATGGCGGGTGATGCCGTAAAAGCGACCATTCATGCCGACCAGGCAGGTGCCAAAATCAACAAGGAAATCTACGGTCAGTTCTCTGAGCATCTCGGCTCGTGTATCTATGGGGGACTATGGGTGGGTGAAAACTCGCCAATTCCTAACATCAATGGCTACCGTAAGGATGTCTTCGAGGCGCTGAAAGCTCTGAAGGTGCCCGTTTTGCGCTGGCCTGGCGGCTGTTTTGCCGACGACTATCACTGGATGGATGGTATTGGACCTAAGAAGGACCGTCCCTCGCTGCGCAACAATAACTGGGGCGGCACCATCGAAGACAATTCTTTTGGAACCCATGAATTTCTGAATCTCTGCGAGATGCTCGACTGCGAGCCCTACATCAGCGGTAACGTAGGTTCTGGTACCGTCAAGGAGATGGCCCAGTGGGTAGAATATATGACCAGCGACGGTGACACGCCAATGGCTCGTCTGCGCCGTCAGAACGGTCGTGACAAGGCGTGGAAGGTCAAGTACTTCGGTATCGGTAACGAGGCATGGGGCTGTGGTGGCAATATGCGTCCTGACTACTATTCTAATGAGTATCGCAAGTTTAATACCTACTTGCGCGACTACACGGGTAACAAGCTCTACCGTATCGCTTCTGGTGCCTCTGACTACGACTATGAGTGGACTGAGGTGCTGATGAAGAATATTGGTACACAGATGCAGGGTATTTCACTACATTATTATACCTGCTCAGGCTGGGACGGTCCCAAGGGTTCTGCCACCAAGTTCGATAACGACCAGTACTACTGGGCACTGGGCAAGTGTCTGGAGATTGAAGAAGTTATCAAGAAGCACAAGGCCATCATGGATGAGAAAGACCCTGAAGGAAAGATAGGCTTGCTCGTGGACGAGTGGGGTACATGGTGGGATGAAGAGCCCGGCACCATCAGTGGCCACCTCTATCAGCAGAATGCCCTTCGTGATGCTTTCGTAGCCTCCTTGTCACTCAATGTGTTCCACAAATACACTGACCGTGTCAAGATGGCCAACATCGCACAGGTTGTCAACGTGCTGCAGTCTATGATACTCACTGACCAGGAAGGTACAGGTCACATGGTACTTACGCCAACCTATCACGTCTTCCAGATGTACACTCCGTTCCAGGAAGCTACCTATTTGCCCGTCGACCTGAAGAGCGACGTCGTAGCCGTCAGCAAGGCTTACTTCAAAGAGAAGGAAGGTGCCAAGGATGCAGGTTATCGTCCCTGTCCATTGCTTTCTGCCTCGGCTGCTAAGACCAAGGACGGCTCTATCGTTCTCGCCATCACCAACGTCAGTCTTGATAAGGACCAGACCATCGACTTCCAGTTTGCCGGCTATACCGCCAAGCAGGTTAGTGGTCGCATCCTTACCTCGAAGAACGTGGCCGACTTCAACGACTTCCAGCATCCTGATGTTGTTAGTCCCAAGACTTATAAGGACGCTAAGCTGAAGAATGGTGTACTCACCGTAGCTATTCCGGCTAAGTCTATCGTTGTGCTGACTATCAAGTAAATAATTAAGTAAATATTTTTTTGAACCAGCGTGTATCACATACGCTGGTTCTTTTGACCACATCATTCGTGGTGATAAGGCTCACCTTTAATAATAGTACACGCGCGATAGATCTGCTCGGTGAAGGTGAGTCGTATCATCTGATGGGAGAAAGTCATCTTGGAGAGGCTGAGCTGTTCGTTGGCACGACTGTAGACAGCGGGGGAGAAACCGTAAGGACCTCCAATGACGAAGATAAGACGTCGGGCGGTCTGCTGCTTCTGTTCTAACCAACGGGCAAACTCAATGCTGCGGAACTCCTTGCCATGTTCATCGAGCAAAACAATGGTGTCTGAGGGTTGAAGCTGTTTGAGGATGAGTTCACCCTCTGCCTGTTTCTGTTGCTCCTCTGTGAGGTTCTTCGTGTTCTTCAGTTCGGGAATGGTGACAACTTCAAAAGGCATATAATGACCGATGCGCTCCACATAGTCGTTGATGCCAATCTGGAAGTGCTTGTTGACCGTTTTACCTACCTGAATGAGTATTGTCTTCATACCTCATACATCTTACATCATACATCATACATCATACATCTTCCCTCTTACATCAGCCTTCTCACCTCGTAGCATGGAATCCTTCGAGGTTCTCGTAGCGACGTAGCATCATGCGGCGATAGATGTTGCGCAACCAGTAGGGTTCGGAGAGGGTGATAACTACGCCTGTGATAAAGAGCAACCAGTAGGCAACATCAGGGGAGACAATGAGTTGCAGCAGATTGATGAAGATGATAGGCGCAAACATGCTGGTCATAGAGACGATAATCTGCCACTTGTTCTCCATCTGGTTCTTACCCGTCAGCTTTTCGTTGAGCGGTAGCGTCTGTTTGTTGTAGACGGCCATTTGGAAGAGTAGGAGATAGATGGGACCTGTCACCGTGAACAGATAGGCGAGTACCATAATCAGTGAGAACTTGCCCATGATAACGGGGATAAGGGTGATAAGGAAGGGCAGCAGCAGTACACCACAATAGTAGTAGTATTTGGCGCGCAGCAGCGTGAGGATGTTCTCTTCGTGCACCATCAGCAGGTCGATAAAGTTGCCCTCGGGACACATCACCTTGGTAAGGTTGACGGAACCAAAAAATACAAAGCAGTAGAGACAGAAGAAATTGCGCTCGAAACCGGAATTGTAGATGTCGAGGAAAGAGATGGCCAGCGAGAAGAAGGTGATGAAGCAGACGCCCTGGATGAAACGGCCACGGATGGCCTTGTTGCGCATGGTGCTCTTGATCTCCAACTTCAGGTATTCGCCAATCTGTCCGAAGCGGTTCAATGCCTTGAATTCTGACACATGCTTCAACTTGGTCTTCTCCTTTTTGCTGATTTCATCGTAGATGAGACGCATCTGCATGCGACGGTTGATGGCAAAGAGAATGATGAAGAGTACAGCAAAGATGCCAAAGGTCCACCATGAGAAGATGTAGTCGCTTGCGACATCACCGATGAAATCGAGCAAGTCGTCCAACTGACTGTCGGAGAGCACGAAGAATGGTGCTATCAGTGAACCATAGAAGGCTAAAGGCAATGCCCACCACCATAACTTTTGGTTGACGAGTGTGCGAACCAGCAGATACCATTGACTGTTGACCAGTACCATGATGTGTAACAGGCAGAGCATGCCGATAGCTGTCCATCCGCTGATACCGCCACACCAGACGATGAAGGTGTAGGGCAGGAACAGCGTCATCCATACGAAGTTGCCGCCGTCCATCAGTTGTTGGATAAGGAAGCATTCTATGGCGCTATATTTGCTGATGGGGGTCAGAAGGTATGGCTTCACCAACATCATGGGGGTTTGTTGGGTGGCAAAACGTGCACCGAAGTCGAGCAACAGCAGGAAAGGCATAAAGAAAAGTACCATCTCGGGTGCCTGTTCCTTGGCTGCCAGCCAGCCGAAGAAGGTGCCTAGTGCTATAAACTCAATGGAAAAGATGGCCACCGTGATATAGCCAAAGAGCTTGCCATACTGGTTTGCCTCGAACATGACGTTGCGCTTGTTGCTCAGCTTCACATTCTTACGTAAGAGGAAGAATAGTTTAATCTTGTTCATCTAAGGTCGATTACTTCAGCGTTAGGAAAATCTTTTGAGTTGAAACGGAACAGTCCATCAGACAACTTGCTCTGTTTGAAACCCGAAATAGTTATTGTTGTCCAGCCCTTCTGCTGGCGCATGCGTATCTGTGATGGAATGTAGCTTTTTGGGGTGATGGTGATGTACATCTCCTGGATGCTACGCTTGTCGGTAGCTGTCAGGTGTACGATGAAACTGCCGTTTTTCTTCTCCATCGTATATTTGTACCCTTTCTTGTACATATAGATGAAGTTGTAAGGGTTGATGGCGGCCAGTTCTGCCTCGGTAGGATTTGCCACATTGACCTCGTCGTTCTTCTTCAGGTACGTCCATTGCGTCTTGCCGTCAAACCAGATGGTGGCTTGTGGGGTTGATGCCTGGAACTTCCTGCCCTTGATGGCGATGGTACCGCTGGCATTCATCTGGTCGCCCTTGATGGTGAACGATGCCTTGGCTCCCGACTTGGCAGTAACAACTGCTGCAGTCTTGTCGAGTACCTGTTTGGCGCTTTGCCCGTAGGCAAAACTAAATGATAGATGACAAATGATAAATGATAGTATTATCACCATCATCCATCTGTGTTTAGTTATCCTTTCCATTGTGCTAACAGATTTTCGAGACTGTTCTCATCCATAATTAATACTTCACGCGGCTTGCTGCCGTGAGCAGCGCCTACGATGCCTGCCTTCTCCAACTGGTCCATCAGACGCCCGGCACGGTTGTATCCAATGGCGAATTTTCGCTGGATAAGACTCGTTGAACCACTCTGCTCACGAACGATAAGGCGGGCGGCATCCTCGAACATGGGGTCGAGATGCTGCATGTCTACATCCCTGCTCTCGCCAGCTTCGCCATCGTCGGTGTCTGGCTCTGGCAGTTCGAAGGCAGAGAGATATCCTTGCTGGTCGGAGATGAACTTGTTAATCTTCTCTACCTCTGGCGTGTCGACAAAG
>OMQN01000142.1 GCA_900313235.1 uncultured Prevotellaceae bacterium
AGGTTACCATCAGTACTTCTCTTTCTTTGTAACCATCGATTGTCATCGATACTGGAGTCTTTGCCATAATTCGTTTCCTTTCTTTTCTTTAGTTAATAATCTGTTGTTTTTGATTTTCTTGCTGCAAAGTTATGGCAAAAAAAGACAGGTTCCAAGTTTTTTCTTGGTTTTTAGGCTGGCTATATGCGACAGTATTCTTGTTTTGCGACAAACCCCAATCGCCAACCGGTTTAGTGTCGCAGAGAAAGTACTTTCGTTCGACAATAAAAACAAAAAATCTGCTTTTTGTTTTGTATTGTGCTCACTTATTCGTACCTTTGTGGCGTTAATGGAAAATGAAATGAAGAGAGGACTGAGGTCTATGGTTGTTATCGTGGCTATGATAGTGATAGTCACGACGTTATTTTCGTGTGATAAGACTCAGCGCGAAGAGTTGAAGGCGGGTCATGCGGACAGCCTTATCTTTGCTGCTGGTGCTGTGATGCAATATGATCGATTGCTGACGCTGGTAGACAGTTTTGATGCGACGGGAGATATCAATAAGCTTGATGCCTATCGTTGGCGTGGAGCCTACTACTATCACCAGAATCAGTATCGCATGGCAGAGGTGTGCTTCCGAAATGCGCTGGACTATGAGGTGAAGACGGATTTCGACCAGTTGGTGTATAATAAGGTGGTACGCCGACTGTCGGAACTGCTGGTTGTGCGCGGCGACTATGAAGGTGCGCTGCAGATTGCCGTACCAGCCATTGGACGTATGGACAAGACGGGCATTGGCTCAGACATCGACTATGCCATTCTCTACAACAACATGGGTGTCTGCCAATTGAACCTGCGACAGGAGAAGGAGGCTAAGGAGAGTTTCTTGAAGGCCCGTGACCGCTACAACAACCGCTGTGAGACGGATTCGACGAGTCGTGGCTACCAGGAGGCTGTGCTGGGAGCAGTTTATACCAGTATGGCATATATCAACACGCGCCGCTATGAAGAGTCTATCTCCTGGATAGACCGTACAGAACAACTGCTCGACAAGTATCGCCAGATGAAGGATGCCCGCAAGCAATACTTCGACGAATACCAAGGACGCATCGAGATAATGCGTGCCACAGCCCTGCAGGGTCTGGGTGAGAAGAAGGAGGCTTACGAGGCCTATAAGCGTTTCAAGACTACCGCATTCTCAGAGACAGGTGTCGGTAGGGTGCATGGTAACGGCTATCTGGTCTCTGCCATGCGCTATCGTGAGGCAGCAGACAACTACCGCTTTTTGGACAAGGCCATCCAAGAGCAAGGATTGGAGCCTACGCTGGACGTCATTCAGCTGTATATGTTACCCAAATACCGCGCCAACTATGAGGCACATCGTGAAGACTCAGCACGGCGGATGGGTATGCACATTCTCTCTCTGCTTGACACGGCCATCACTACCCAGAAGTTGAGTGCTTCGGCAGAGTTGGCGACCATCTACCATACCAACGAAAAAGAGGCAGAGATAGCCCGCCAGCATGTACAGATGTCAAACATGCAGATGATTGGCGGTCTGATAGCCTTGGGACTCATCATCGTCTTCCTTCTCTTCTACACGCTCCACAAACGTAAGTCGGCACAGCGCCTGCGTTTGGCTCACGAGAAACTGGAGGATACCCACCAGAAACTGAAGGTTGCTTATGACCAGTTGGAAGAGACGACACAAGCCAAGGAACGCATTGAGAGTGAGTTGCGTATTGCCCGTAACATCCAGATGTCAATGGTGCCCAACACCTTCCCCACCAGGGAGGGTTTAGATATGTATGCCTCGATGATGCCAGCCCGCGAAGTCGGTGGCGACCTCTATGGCTATGTGATGATAGACGACGAGCTGTACTTCTGCGTAGGTGACGTGAGTGGCAAGGGTGTTCCTGCCTCGCTGTTCATGGCCCAGGCTACACGCTTGTTCCGCATCCTGGCTACACAGCACATGATGCCTGCCGAGATAGCAACACGAATGAACAGCGTACTGACGGAAAGTAATGAGCAGGGCATGTTCATTACGATGTTCATTGGTCTGGTGAATCTGGAGACAGGACGCCTGGACTATTGTAATGCTGGCCACAACCCACCCGTGCTGGGTATCGATGGTGACGACCACTTCATGGAGATGGAGTCGAATGCACCTATTGGACTGTGGCCTAATTTGGAATTTGCTGGCGAATATGTGGACAGCATCCGACAAAAGTTATTGCTCGTATATACCGATGGTCTCAACGAAGCTGAAAACCTCCAACAGGAGCAGTTCGGTGAAGACCGCCTGCTCGACATCTTGAATCACCGCCATTTCAACAGTTGTCGGGAACTGGTAGAACATCTGAACGTGGAAGTCGCCAACCACCGCAAAGGTGCTGACCCCAACGACGACCTGACGATGATGTGTCTGATGGTACTTTGAGTGAAGTGTAGAAATTTTTTATTAATTAATATAGTTTGTAGTAGTTATTATTATGGCAAAGAAAGCATTACTAATGATCCTCGATGGATGGGGAATCGGTAAACATGGGAAGGGCGACGTTATCTACAACACGCCGACTCCGTATCTAGATTATCTCACGGCAGTTTCTGCCCACTCACAGCTGCAGGCCAGCGGTGAGGATGTCGGTCTGCCTGACGGACAGATGGGTAACTCTGAGGTGGGTCACCTCAATATTGGTGCTGGTCGCATCGTCTATCAGGACCTCGTAAAGATTAACCGTGCCTGCAAGGACGGCTCTATCGTAGAGAATCCACAGGTGAAGGCTGCTTACACCTATGCCAAGGAGAATGGCAAGAAACTGCACCTGATGGGCCTGTGTTCTGATGGTGGCGTACACTCATCACTCGACCACCTCTTCAAACTCATCGAGGTGGGCAAGCACTATGGTCTGAAGAATCAGACATTCGTACACTGTTTCATGGACGGTCGTGACACCGACCCCAAGAGCGGTAAGGGCTTCATCGAGCAGGTTACCAAGGTCTGCGCCGACAACGACGCTGCTATTGCCAGCATCATTGGTCGTTTCTATGCAATGGACCGTGACAAGCGCTGGGAACGCGTCAAGGAGGGCTACGACCTCATCGTCAACGGCACTGGTAAGCAGGCTACCGACATGGTAAAGGCCGTAGAGGAGAGCTATGCCGATGGTGTTACTGACGAGTTCATCAAGCCTATCCACAACAGCAGTGTCAATGGTTGTATCGAGGAGGGCGATGTCGTCATCTTCATCAACTTCCGTAACGACCGTGCCAAGGAGCTCACCATCGTGCTCACCCAGCAGGATATGCCTGAGCAGGGCATGAAGACCATCCCAGGTCTGCAGTACTACTGCATGACGCCGTACGACGCATCGTTCCAGGGCGTACACATCCTCTTCCCCAAGGAGAATGTAGAGAATACGCTGGGTGAATACCTCTCTCAGCAGGGCAAGAAGCAGTTGCACACCGCAGAGACCGAGAAGTACGCACACGTTACTTTCTTCTTCAACGGTGGTCGCGAGGCTCCTTACGATGGTGAGGACCGCATCCTCGTTCCTTCTCCCAAGGTGGCTACCTACGACTTGAAGCCGGAGATGAGCGCCTACGAG
>OMQN01000124.1 GCA_900313235.1 uncultured Prevotellaceae bacterium
GCGCCGCTGGGAACTGCCAGAAGAGGAACAGGCGCGCGTGATGCAGCGACTGGTCAGTGAGCGCTATGTGGACGACGAGCGCTATGCCCGTGCCTTTGTGAAAGACAAGGTACGCTACAACAAGTGGGGCCGTCGCAAGGTGGAACAGGCCCTCTGGCAGAAGCATATCGACGACGACATCCGCCAACGGGTACTCGACGAGGTGGATGATGAGGAGTACCTCTCTGTTCTGCGCCCTTTACTCAAGCAGAAACGCAAGTCAACCAAGGCTGCCAACGACTATGAACTCAACCAGAAGCTGATGCGCTTTGCACTAGGTCGCGGCTTCACCTTCGACATCATCCGCCAGTGTCTGGAGGTGGACGAGGAGGATTGCGAATAACCATTAACCCTGAACCATTAACCCTGAACCATTAACCCTGAACCATTAACCCATCATCATGAACTGGATAACGCGCATACTGGACTTTATCTCACCCCGTCTGTGTGTGGTCTGTGGTCAGCGGCTGGCGCCCACTGAGCGTTCACTCTGCGACGTGTGTCTGTTCCACCTGCCACGCACCGACTTCCATCAGAAGCCATTAGACAACCCCATGGCACAGCTCTTCTGGCGACTGGCTCCCATACAGAAGGCTGCAGCGCTCTTCTACTATCATCCGCACTCAGAGACGGCACAACTGGTCTACCGACTGAAATACAACAACCGCCCAGACATCGGGGAAGACATGGGGCGCGTGATGGCTAACGAGTTGCAAACTACCGACTTCTTCAGCGACATCGACATCCTGCTGCCTGTACCTCTGGCCAGCAAGCGTCTGCGACAGCGCGGCTACAACCAGAGCGAACAGCTGGCCATTGGCATCAGCGACATCACCCACCTGCCCATTGTCACCAAGGCGCTGCGCCGCAAGCACTTCCAGCAGAGTCAGACGACACTGAACCGCTGGCAACGCCAGGAGAATGTGGAGGACACCTTTTGGCTCAAGGATGGTAGCCAACTACAAGACAAACACGTACTACTCATCGACGACATCTGTACCACTGGTGCCACGCTCATCTCCTGTACTAACACGTTGAAGGACATCGAGGGCATCCGCATCAGCGTGCTTACCCTCGGATTCACAAAAGATTAGGCGAATAGTGGGGAAATACAATAAAACAAGGACCGCCTGCGTTATATAAAGGTATGCGCAGACTTCTTTCTACGATAACAGGTATCATTGTGACGGCCATGCTCCTGACGGGGTGTGGTGCAGAGCAGGCTATCAAGAAGGGAGACCGTTTCCATGCGCTGGGCGAATACAATGATGCCGCAACGCAATATAAGAAGGCCTACTCACAAACACCTGCCAAGGAGCGTACACAGCGTGGACAAGTGGCACTGAAGATGGCAGAGTGCTATCGGCACATCAACTACACGCAGAAAGCGATTGCTGCATACAACAATGCCATCCGCTATAAGCAGACAGACTCGCTGACCTACCTGTATCTGGCTCAGCAGCTGATGAAGAACGGCAACTACAAGGATGCAGAGAAGACCTTCCAGACATTCCTGGACTCTATGAGGAATGACGGATCTGCGGAATCACAGAATTACGAACAGCTTGCGCGGACGGGTCTGCGCTCTGCTCAGCAGGCCCCTACATGGAAGAAGGAGGGCTCAGCATATACCGTCAAACGCGAGCGCCTCTTCGATTCACGCCGCGCAGACTACTCCCCCATGTTAGCGGGCGAGGAGAACAACCAACTGTTTTTCACCTCCACACGCAACCAGGCGAAGGGCGACGAGTTGAGTGGCATCACGGGTACCAAGAATGCCGACATCTTCCTCTCGCAGAAAGACGACAAGGGCAAGTGGCAGCGACCAGAGGCGATAGACTCTGAGCTGAACAGCGACGACGACGAGGGTGCCTGTAGCTTCTCGCCTGACGGACGTACCATGTATCTGACCCAGTGTCGTAGTGATGCCAGCTACCCACGCTATGCCACCATCGTAACCAGCAACCGTTCAGATGCAGCATGGAGCAAGACGACTGAATTGACCATCACCCGTGACACGTTGTCGGCCTATGCCCACCCGGCTGTCAGTCCTGACGGTCAGTGGCTCTACTTTACCAGCAACATGCCTGGCGGACTGGGCGGCTATGACATCTGGCGTGTAGCCATCACGACGAGTGGCTTAGGCGGTGTAGAGAACTTAGGGGCACCTATCAATACCCCTGGCGACGAACTCTTCCCCACCTTCCGTCCCAATGGCGACCTTTACTTCTCCAGCAATGGCCATGAAGGAATGGGCGGGTTGGATATCTATATTGCGAAGGCTATTGGCAGTAAGCAGTTAGCAGATGACCAACAGCAAATAGCTAATAGCCAACAGCTTGAGCACCCTGGCTACCCGCTAAACTCGCAGGGCGACGACTTCGGTATGACCTTCGAGGGACTGCTCAACAAAGGATTCTTCAGCAGCAACCGTGGCGACGGCAAAGGGTGGGACCACATCTACTCCTTCTACAATCCGGAGATTGTACAGACCGTCAAGGGCTGGGTGTATGAGCAGGACGGCTACGAACTGCCACAGGCATTGGTCTACATGGTGGGCAACGATGGTACCAACCTGAAACTCAGCGTGAAAGGCGACGGTTCGTTTACCCAACAGATTAAGCCGGGCGTCGACTATGTCTTCTTAGGAACATGCAAGGGTTTCCTGAACCACCAGGAGCGGCTGCGCGTAGAACCCGTCACCGAGTCGGAAGAGTATGTGCTGCAGTTTCCGCTGGCCAGCATTACGGCCCCCGTACTTATTGAGAACATCTTCTACGACTTCGACAAGGCCACGCTGCGCCCAGAGTCTACGGCAGCCCTCGACAAGTTGGTGGAACTGCTGAACGAGAATGCTAACGTCACCATCGAGTTGTCAGCACACTGCGACTATAAAGGTTCTGCAGAATATAATAAGGTGTTGGCACAGCGACGTGCCGAGAGTGTGGTGGAGTATCTGACAGCTCACGGCATAGCCAGCGACCGTCTGAAACCCGTCGGGTACGGCAAGGAAAAACCTAAGAACATCCGTAAGAAGCTGACGGAGAAGTATCCGTTCCTGAAAGAGGGCGACGTCTTGACAGAAGAGTATATCAAGACGCTCGACGAAGAACAGCAGGAGATTTGCAACCAGCTAAACCGCCGCACAGAGTTTGTCGTGCTGCGTACTACCTACGGGCTATTTCCGAAGAAATAACCTCACCAACACCGACAAAGAGCAATCCGAAGAGCACGCTTGCCACCATCAGCAGATTGACGCTGAAGGTCTGGACAGACAACGTCTGTAACATGACCTCAAACTGGATGGTCAGCAACTCCCAGCCATGGAAGACGACGAACAGCATGGCAAATACCACGATGCAGGAGGCTGTCCACAGACGGGTGAGCAACGTGCGACGGGCCGCCAACGAGGTATGTTGCGGCAGCCGCTGCATGACGCGCTCCGTAAAGCCGTTGTCTGCTATCTGCTGCTGTGCAGCCTGCTGAAAGAACTGTTTTATCAAAAGGTCGTTATCTTCGTTCATATCCATTCTGTCTTAAATAGTTTGCTAACTTTTCCTTTCCACGGGAGAGGTGCGACTTCACGGTACCCTCCTTCATCTGTGTGATCTTGGCAATGCCTGCAATGTCGTAGCCATCAATGAGTTGCAGGGTGATACACATGCGCTCGTCAGGTTTCAGCAGTGCCAAGGCGGCGTAGAGATCCATCGCTATTGGCTGTTGGCTCTTAGCCGTAGGCTGTTGGCTTTCTGCTAACTGCCAGTCGCTAACAGCTATCTGCCGCTTACGCGTGTAGTCGTAGAACACGTTATAGGCTATGCGCATCAGCCACGTCTTGAAGGACGCTAATCCCCGAAAAGAGGTGATACTCGTATAGGCCTTGATGAACGTGTCTTGTGCCAGGTCGTCGCTCAACTGCTCATTGCCCATGGTCTGGCTCAGGAAGAACCGACGGACAGGTGACTGATATCGGCGTACGAGCTCATCGAAAGCCCGTCGGTTGCCAGATACCGCCACCTGCGTAACCAGTACTATGTCACTATTGAGCAGTGCCACCCCTTACCTCTTATCTATTCTCTAACAGATTCTTTTCGGGCATCACAATCCATGCCACGATATAGAACAGCACACCCGAGAAGCAGGTGCAGATGGTGAGAAAGGCGTATGCCAGGCGCACAGCCACAGGGTCGAAATTCAGATACTCGGCAATTCCCGAGCAGACACCGCCAAGGATGCGGTCGTTGCCGCGATACAGTCTCTTTGTCATGATTACAGTCTCCTATAATTTAGTGATATCATTCTTGTCATCCACATAATTCTTACGGTTCGTTGTCTTCGAGACAAACACCTTACCCAGTCCGATGCAGAACACCAGCGCACCGACGCCAAAGCCCACCGTACCGGCAGCAAAGCCCAGGAAGATCATCAGACCCACGCCGACAAAGCACTGGCGCATACCTTTCTTATACTCCTCGTCGACATTGCCTGGCTGTTCGTTCAGCAACTGCTCGGGGATGGGTTGTCCCTGCTGCATGGCCATCTGTGCCAGACGCATCTTCTCCTTGCGGTTCCTGTTGATGAAGTAGAACAGGGCAACGATGATGAGGACAGGCGAGATAACAAAGATGATGAGCAACACCATCAGCACGAAGAACATGCCGGCAA
>OMQN01000077.1 GCA_900313235.1 uncultured Prevotellaceae bacterium
CGGCATCGATGGTAAAAGGATAGTCAGCCACGCAGATGCCGTCTCCAGGGGCAGATTGTCCGGCAAGTGTAATATTCGGTTCATGGATGCTGAGTTTACTTTTCAAGAAGATGGTTCCTGAAATATCGAAGACCACTGTACGCGAACCTTGCTGATTGATGGCATAGCGCAATGTGCCAGGCTTGTCAGAGTCGTCGAGTGTCGTCACATGATACACCTTGCCACCACGTCCGCCAGTCGTGAAGCGTCCGAATCCCTCTGCACCCGGAAAGGCTAAGGGTTGTGCCATAAAATTGTTGGTGGCCATGAGGGTCACCAACAAAAAGATTATTCTGTGAATGTGCATGAGTTCAGTTTATCAGTTAACGATAATTTTCTTTCCATTGTATATATAAATGCCTTTCTTGGGGTGTGTAACCTGTATTCCTTGCAAGTTATACAAGCGATTATCCTGTGGCCGGTTTGGTGAGGACGTAGGTGTGCGAACTTGTCACCTTGGAGGCGTAGGTATAGTCGTCGGCAGTGAAGGTGTTGTCGCCCAATGTGGCTACGTATGCGGTTCCGTCACCGTTGCTGTAGCCTTTCACGTCAACCGATGTGATGGCAACGCCGTCGGGCAGGTTAATCGTATAGTTCGTATTTCGTGAGAACTTGATACCCGTGAAGTCGCTGGAAACATGTCCCTCGGAGTAATCCTTGCCGGAGATGGTGATGCTCACGTCACCAAATCCCCATGCCTCATCAGAGTGAGTAGCAGGTGATATAGTGTATTCGCTAGTCTCGCCTGTGGGTGGGGGAGTCGGAGTAGGGGTATCTTCTGGATCATATTGTATGCCGCTACCTTCTTTGATTCCATTAAGTAGAAGAGTTAGACATGTTCGTGCAGAACCGCCGCAGGTGAATGTCAGTTTACTAGTGGCAGGAGAAGCCAAACTGATAGTATAGGTGTTAACCTTGTTTTCAGTTCGTTTGGGGAATGTATAATTGCCGGCGCTAACGTCAGTTCCTCCTACCTCATTGAGATAGGTCGTAGAGTTGTTGTTATTACTGTAACCAGACACGGTAACGCTAGTAATGCTAACACCTTCGGGAATAGAAATAGTATATTGAGTACCACTGTTAACCTGAATGGTATTAAAGCTATAGCCAGAATGACCGAAACCGCTGTTCATAGAAACCTCACCGAAATTCCACAGACCATCACTTTCGCTTTGGAATGTCTGTTCAGAGATTGTATAGGCTACGGGAGAAGACTCGCCTTCAAGTGTTTCACCCATCATTGCTCCACCTTCGTTCTGGGCATTGGTTATATCTTCTACAATAGAGTTCAGATATACTTCCACATTGGTGTACCAAGTGCCGGAGGCTTGCTTCGAGCCGTCGGTAGCATCGTTGGGGTTCAGGCCGTGAGCCGTTTCCCAACTGTCGGGTATGCCGTCGCCATCAGTATCGGTGGGGGCTGTCTCGCTGTTGAGCGTGGGCCATGCAGAGCCGAACTTGGCAATGAGGGCCGTGTTATCGTCCTGAGTGTTGATGATACCACTGCTATTGCCGCTGCCTGTTGCTGTTGCTGTACCATTGCGGGTGTCGCTGACCATTTGTTCGTCGAAGGCATCGCGGTGGAGGCTTGCACCGGCATATTGCAGCACTTTCTCGTAGGCTTGTTCAGCGGAGTGAGTCGTCACGGCCACATAGTTGATGGGCTCCGTAATCCTGATGGTGTCCTTGGTGACGGCGGTGAAGGTACCGTCGTTACCCGAAGCATCAATCTGCTCATAGATTCCCATGTTCCACTGGTTAGCATCAGAAGCACTCAGTTCAGGATAATTGGGATTCACGTTGCCCGTTACATAATATTTTCCCCAGATGTGCCAGGCGGGATAGTAGGCATTCCAAGAGCCATCATCGTTTTTGCAATAGTCAGTTGTGCGGATACCGGGAGCAGCAATGCGGTACTGATAGTTCTTGCTTTTGGTGGCAGCTCCGGGCTTGTAGTAGTTGTTCACGATGTTCACTTTCATGGCTTCGCCGCCGTAGCAACCATTGCCGCCATAGTTATAGATGACATTGTTGCGCATGTCCATGCGTTCATCGAGCTGTGTGGTAGGTCTCGGGCCAAGTCGTGGGGTACGGCTGTTGTGGTGAGCCAGCAAGTTGTGATGGTAGCTGGAACCGGCACCGCCCCAGTTGCCACCGTAGCCGTGCGACAGTTTGGAATGTCCTTTCACCATGCTTTGTCCTACGAGGCACCACTGTACGGTGATATCCTTGCAGCCACTCATTGACAGGCATTCGTCGATGCTCCAACTGACAGAGCAGTGGTCCACAATGATATTGTTGTGGTCGAGCGCACCGAAGCCGTCCCAGCCGTCATAGGCTCCGCTGGCAGCGGCAGCTTCAGTGATATTCTTGTTGCCCAGGCGGAAGCGCATGTAGCGCACGATAATATTGTCACCCTTGACGGTACAGGGGCAGTCGGCAATACAGATGCCGTCGCCGGGGGCTGACTGTCCGGCGATGGTGGTATTGCTGTAGATGGGCAGTTCAGATTTCAGATGGATGGTTCCCGACACGTCGAAAACGATAATCTTCTTGGCTGTTCCAGAGAGGGCAGCGCGCAATGAGCCTGTTCCGCTATCGTTCAGGTTCGTGACATGCTTCACCGTACCGCCGCGTCCACCCGTAGCATAGCGTCCGAATCCTTCAGCACCAGGGAAGGCAATAACTTTGCTTTGAGCCATTGAACTGAGTGTACCTGCAAGGAGGAGCACTGTGAGTAAAAGGATGTTTCTAACAATTTTCATGTTTTGCTTTGTTTTAGAGAATTATTTCTGTTTGCAAATTTACTTATTTTTCAGCAAAAGCCTATCAAAGAAACAGTTAAAATATTAATGAATAACAATTATTGATAGTAGAAATGATAAAATATAGCATGTGGATAAAAAATCTGCGAGGCATATGTATAGCCTCGCAGATAGTAATTAGTCTTAATTATCGCAATGAAGATTAACGGATACCTTCACGCCACTTGCTTGCACCGATGCCGAGTCTGTAGATGGCACTGTTCTTTACCTTATCAGTGTTGCGATAGTAAAGGTTGGCAGAATTGCTGCCTTCACCATCAATACTCGTGGCGTTGTGCATGGTGGTAACACCATCGGCATCACTGTCTACATCCTGACCTGTACCATTCTCATTGGTTGTCTTGTATGGAGGATTAGGCTGATGCATAAGTTCCTCTGGCGAAATGTCATCCACAATCACTGCCAAACTGCTCTCACCATTCTTCCAGAATTCCTCGAAGGAAGAATTACCGAAGCTGTTCTTAGAGGCATTGAATGCATTGGCGCTGAAAATCTGAGCTGCTGAACCTTGGCCAGTGAGGTTGGTGTTGGTGGAATAGTTGTCTGCAAAGTCGATGTTCAGAGCAATAGGATTACCATTCACCTGACGGACGTCAGCACCACCTTGATAGAGTGGACGTGTATCACCCGACTGCTTGGTGAGGATGAAGAGGTTCTTCTTACAAATAAACTGGCTGCCTGTAGGCACATACTTAAAATCGAATATCTGACGTCCAGAAGAACGAGTAGAGAAGTTCACAAAGGTATTATTCTCAAGCGTAATCTTATACTGGATATCTGCCTTCCAGTCAAGGTTCTTGCCGTTGTCGGTGAACATACATGTACGTGGGCTGTCAAAGAAGGTGTTGTTACGAATCACCATATCTTTATATATATTCGATTTGGCACTGCTTCCGTCGCCTGCAATCCAAGCATATCCACGGCCATTGTTGTCGTAGAAACCGCAGTTGAAGAACTCGTTGTCTTCAATTGTTACGTTCTCAAAGGTCTTAATACGCGAGCCTTGTACGCGGATGAAACCACGAATCAAACGCTGAACTTTGCAGCGACGCATCTCGAATGACTGGAGGGTTACTCCCATACCATTACTATACATGTTAATAAAGTAGTTGCCAGTACCGTTTGTGGCACCATTGAATTGCACAGCTAATGGGCAGTCAAATTCCAGGTCTTCGAAAATAAGGTGCTTCACGTAGATAACGAGTGCGGGAGATTCTCCGCTCTTTGGCTGACGACCGAACATGAAGTTACTGGTGACAGGAGCACTACCATTCTTATAAAGTCCATTCATATAGACAATGGCACGGCCCTTACCAGCCTCGATATCTGAAGGACGGGTACGGAGGGTGAATCCCTTTGACAGACTTACGTTGGTAGCAAAATAGTAAGCCTTACCGCCTTCTAGCTCGAATACCTGACCCTCGGCGAGCGTCTGGTCGTTGATGAAGTTATTGATGATGTTGTCTATGCGGCAAGCATCATACTTCTGGGCACCGGCAATTTCCTCAGGAGTCAATTCTGTATTGACCTGTTCGTATTCCTCACCTGTATTGTTGCGGTACTTCAGAATGCGGAGTTCAGGATTAGCCACATTGTGCTCAATAAAGATAGGATCGCCCGGTTCACCATCAGTGCGGACAGACAAGTCGTTATAATAGCGGTCCACCTGAGCTACAGGGTTAGTAGAATCTTCTATACGGACCAAATAAACAGAGTTCTCATCTACGCCTTCGATTTCTACGTATCCACGGGCAATGTCCTCTGCTGTCAACTTATAATTTGCCCACTTAGGATCGATGGTGGCTGTGGGGTTATCAGCAGCGGCAGTCACGTGGAGCACATCGATCTTATACTGCGTCTTTTCGTCATTGGTGTTAAAGTGTTTGGTATAACCATTTTCTTGGTCCTCTTTTTCCACATAGGATGGGTCAAGATTGATGCGGAAAGACGTTTTGGTGATGGCTGCCTGAGAGATTACAGCAGGTACCTCATAACGCTCACCCGTAGTCACGCCACAATACTCACCCCAACGGCGTCCTGCTCCATAGCCAAACCATTTAGAATGGTAAGGAGAATTAAGATCAATATCCTGCAGATTGCCACTGGCAGGAAGGGCTTTCTTTGAAAGTGTTCGGATAGCAAAACGATAATCGTTAGAGTATTCAAGGTCTTCTATTGTAGCATCCAGTACATCGGGACCAACAATCTCATGCCAGAGTATTTTCTCAGGATTTTCCCAGTCGACGGGTTCACCAGAAGCCACATAAGCGGGGATTGACATCTTCACTTCGTATCCGGCACAATCATCCACACCATACCAGTAGAGTTTAATAGTGTTTACCTTTTCTGGGTCGGCATGACAAGCATAAGGGTCGTTAGGATATGCGCCCTTGCCTGTGGTGTCATCCATGCGGAACATAGTCATGAATTCACGTCCTGGGTCTTCGCCCGTAGTGCCGTTGTCACTGTCAGTGCAGGAATTCAGCACGGGAGCGCTCAGCAGGAGCGTCATTGCATACAGAAATATCTTTTTCATAATTTCTTTCTATTTTATATTCAGATTAGTTACTATAGCCATAATAGTTCTTGTAAACACCTGCGGCACGCTGGATAGCGGCATTAGGATAAGGCAGGATGTAACGAACAACAGGTAGCTGACTGGTACTTGAGATGGGGAAGGGGAAGTCCTTCTCAACACCGTTTTCGATAATCTTATACAGACCACCGATGTCGGCACGAGCAAAGCCATAGAGAGAATACAGACACTGGTTTGTTGGCTTACCTGCTCCGTCGTTCCACCATTGGTAGAAGTTTGAGGTGAGCTTGTGGTCTGGGTGCTGTGTGACACCTTCGTAAGGATTGAGGATATCAAGCACCTGCAGTGTCGTATTAGGATAGATATTGATATTAACTGGGTTGTCAACGATGTTGTAGTACATGTTTTCGGGCAGACGCTCAGGTACACCATCGTATTCATGAACGGCATCTTCGTACATAGAAGAACCACCGGCATTCTCGCCTACACTGATATAGCGGAGGAAAGTCCAATAGAGCACTTCGCTGTAGAGATTATTACGGACAAGGTCACGCCAGCGTGAGCCTTCACCTGCTAATTCCCATTTACGCTCATTGAGTACAGCCTTCAGGAAGGTCTCCTTCGATGCTGCAGCAGAGCTGACGTAAGACTCTACGAGATCACCGTGATCTGCAGGATCAAATGCACGGCGACGAACAGTCTTCAGAGCTTCCTGTGCTTCAGATGTTGGGCCGTTCACCTCGTTCTCTGCTTCGGCAAACATGAGCAGCACATCCGCATAACGCATGTATGGGAAGTTAATACCCGTAGAACCAGTATTAGTGTTGAGAGTTTTACCTGCACCGCCTGTTGTCCACAGCTTTGACCATTTGTTGTTGTGGGTAGTGTAGTCAGCACGCATGGTGGGTGTTCCATCATAGAGGTAGTACCATAGACCTACAACATAGTCGCGACGAAGGTCACTTGGGTCAAAAGAGTAGCGATAGAAAGCATTCAAACGGGCGTTTCCGCTAGAAGGACCCCAAACGTTGATACCTGTAGTGGCATCCTCGTAAGAAGTGACCTGAGGACCCTGGTTGTAACCAATGTTACCAGACTGCTGATAAGCGAAAGGTAGCTCAAAGATGGGGTCGTCAGCATTATTTATGATGTAGTTACACTCATCGATGAATACCTGGCGATAAGACTTGTTCAGCTGGTGTGTTCCAGAATCAATAACCTTCTTGGCAGCCGTACGAGCTATCTGGTAGTATTTTTGATAATCGCTTGGACGCTGCATCGAACCGTAGCTGGATGGATTGCTTGTGTCTGGGCGCAGTGTATAGCCACCAGCTGTAAGAGCAATACGGGCTATCATGGCATATGCGAACTCTTGAGAAGGACGTTCTACAGTGCATTCGCTAGTACCCTGCATATGAGGAGCTATCTCCTCCAAGTCGGCAATGAGAGATTCCAAAATGGTAGTACGGTCAACAACGGGAATAGGCGTGTTTACGTCACCACGAATATAAGTCGGTTCGAAGGTGAAGGGCACATCACCAAAATACCAGGTGAGATCATAGTAGAACATGGCGCGCATGCACTTAGCCTCGCCCATCATCTGATAAATTTCCTCAGTAGGATTCTCATAGAGGGGACCATTCTCCAGATTGTAGATGAAGTTGTTGGCTGTTTCTATGCTCTTGTAAAGCTGGTTCCAGGCATTGCTGGCGTTACTGCCCTGGCTAGAGCCGTCAAAACGTTGGAAGTTGTTTTCACCGGCAGCATCACTTGAGTTTGCGGCGAACTCCACATCGTTGTTGAAAGTCAGGCTAGTCCAGAAGTTTTGGCCGTATGTGCTGTTGCTGAGCATCTGGACATAGATATTGTTCAATGCAAGACTAACTTCCGACTCTCTGCTGAAGATGTACTCGTTGGTCTGCTTCGACGGTGCCTCTACTTCGAGATAGTCGTTGCAGGCTGTGAGAGCCATTAGGGCTAATCCTGTCAATATAATATTTTTCAGTTTCATATTCTTCTTACAATTTGAGGTTTAGAAGTTAATGTTAGCACCGAAAGTGAAGCTGCGGGAACGTGGGTAACGGTTGTAGTCCATACCCGGGGTAAGACCCGTCTGGATATCGACTTCAGGGTCGAAGCCAGAATAGCCGGTGATAATGAAGAGATTAGATGCACTCAGATAGAGACGCAACTTGGAGAGTCCGATCTTCTTGATAAGCTTCGTGGGGAAGGTGTAACCTAAGGTTACGTCAGAGCAGCGCAGGAACGAACCGTCCTCGATGAAGTAAGAGTGGGTTACATTGTTGCGAACATCCTCGGGGTTCCAAAGCGACTTACCTGTGTTCATAGCGATGTAAGCATCGGTAGCACCGTCATCATAATAGTTTTTATAGAGGTTCTCGTAGTCGGTATCGCTGGTATAGCGCCATCCGTCCTTGAAATCAGTCAGTACATTAGTGTACTGGGTGTTTTTAGAACTTCCAGAAACAGATGAAAGGGCATAAGCCGTTGCATTGTTGATGTCGAAGTCAAGCATATAGGTGAAGTTGGCTGCGAAGTCAAAGTTCTTCCACTGTCCACTCAAACCGAAACCACCCACATACTTCGGGTTGGTGTTACCAATCACGGTACGGTCATCGCTTACGTTGGGGTCATCAGAACCAGTGATGACACCGTCACCATTGAGGTCCTTGAACTTAATCTTACCAGGCAGAGTAGCTACACCCGAATTGGAGTCGTTGTATACACCATCCATGTTGATGGTTCCTTCCTTCGGTACTGCCAAGAAGTTCTGGTTGGGGTCGAAGTCGAATTCGTCGAAGCCATAGAGACCATCGTATACGAAACCGTAAATCAAACCAACCTCATCGCCTACGCGGAGGCAGTAGTCGTTGAAGCTCGACTTCCAGCGGCTATTCTGCTGCCAGATAGCCACGTCAGTATTATTCAGCTTTTCTACGACCATCTTGTTGTGGCCGAAGGTCAAGTTTGCACTCAGCACATAATCCTTACCGCGGAGAATGTCACCGTTCAAAGTCAATTCCCAACCCTTATTACTTACCTCACCGATGTTCTGTGTCTGGTCAGTATAACCGGTATTGTTAGCCAGCGGTGACTTATAAAGAAGATCGCGCGTGTTATTCCAATATATTTCAGGAGTAATTGTCAGACGACCATCGAACAAGCTGATATCAGCTGCCAGGTTACGAGTCAGTGTCGTTTCCCACTTGATTGCCTCGTTAGCCAATGTGTTGCCAACGCTGTAATACTGGTCGCCATATTGTGCAGACTCGCCGAAACCGGGGCCACCGTTTGCGTTAATGGAGTAGAGATAGCGCCAGAGGTCATCACCGATACGGTTGTTACCAGAAAGACCAATAGCAGCACGGATCTTAAACTGTGTTATCCAACTAATATCTTTCATGAAGGGCTCTTCAGAAACAACCCAACCGCCAGATACTGAAGGGAAGTAACCCCACTGATGACCTGGAGCGAACTTAGAGCTACCGTCAGCACGCATCGTCAATGAAAGGAGGTAGCGGTGCTTATAGTTATATGAAGCCTGTCCGAAGAATGAAGCGAGACGGTCAGCTGTACTAATTGTAGAGGTAGCATTCCAAGCCTGACCAAGAGTCATGTTAGCCCAAGCGGCACGAGAGTTAATATCACGGCCGAAATAGCGGTTACGCATATATTCTTGCGTTGCCTGGCTGTTATGGATTTCTTGACCAATGAGGAAACTTAGATTGTGGTCGTCCTTAATGGTCATATCGTAAGCTGCAGTGTTAGTCCAGGTGTACGATTCTGTCTTACGGTTTGTGATGGCAGCTACACCTTCACTTTGGTTTGCCTGACCCTCTTTTGTCATGAATCCCCAGAACTCGTTGTTGTCACGGAAGCTCATAGAATGGGAGAACTCTGTTTTCAGAGTGAGGCCCTTAATGGGTCGCCAGTTCAGGCTAACCTGGTTTACATAAGAATACTGATGCTGTAAGCGCTGGTTTTGGTCGATGTCGGCCACTGGGTTAGTATAGGCGAAGATGGCCTCATCATCGGGATCAACAGTCTTGGGGTCCCAGAAAGCAAACTCACGCAGACCATTGGTGGGACGATAGCGGAGCACATCTATGATACCACCGGAACCTACACCTTCACCACCGGCACCGATATCGCGACGATAAGAGAACTTAGGATTGTAGTTCAGCGTCAGGTTTTTGGTGAGCTCAACTACAAACTTTGTATTCAGATTTGTACGGCGAACACCTGAAGAACGGATGGTACCCAAATCTTCAGATTGTGTAAGAGAGATGTTGAACTTTACCTTGTCGTTACCACCGCCCACAGTCACGTTGGCTGAGTAGTTCAGAGGCTTTTCGTTCATCACTTCGTCCTGCCAGTCGTGCGTGGGAGCACCAAAATACATGTCCATATCATAGCGGTTACCAAAGTTGCCACGGAAATAGTCAGCGGCATTACTACGGGTTGCACCGGCAGCGGCACGGTCCCACTGATAGCGAACAAAGTCGTATGTGTTCATCACATCGAGTTTCTTGGCGCGAGTAGCTAGTGTCAAACGACCATTGAAGCCCACTTGTACCTTACCGGCCTGAGCTGACTTCGTGGTTACCACAACTACACCATTACCACCACGGGCACCATAGATAGCTGTCAGTGAAGCATCCTTCAAAACGTCAATAGAAGCGATATCCGATGGAGGAATATCGTTAATGTTGTCGGCTTCGAAGCCATCGACGATAAAGAGAGGACGGTTCTCAGAGGTCACTGACGTGGCACCACGAACGCGGATGTTGATGTCTGCACCAGGCTGACCGTCGACCGTTGTAATCTGCACACCGGCAATCTTACCCTGCAGGGCTTCAGCTGCTGATGATACAGGCACGACGGCCAGTTTGGCTCCACTTACCGAACCCACCGAACCTGTCAGGTCCTTACGGGCACGGCTGGTATAACCTACTACAACCACTTCATCGAGTGAAGCGTTGTCGTCTTCCATTGTCACCTTCATGCCGGCTGCAGCAGGAACTTCCTGCGTCTTCATACCAACATAGGAGATAACGAGGGTCTTGCCGGCGGCAACCTTGATGGAGAAATTACCATCAAAATCCGTCACGGCTGCGTTTTTGGGATTACCCTTTTCCACGATGGTGGCTCCGATGACTGTCTCACCGGTCGCATCAACCACCTGTCCGCTGATCTGCGCCTGAGCCAGGGCAGAAAGTGGCGTAAGGAAAAAAGCAACCAAAAGGCATACTTTACACAATACTTTCATTGCGTCCTTCATGCTGTTGAAATTTAAATTAATAATTAGAAATAGTTATATTTGATTTGTTTATAA
>OMQN01000113.1 GCA_900313235.1 uncultured Prevotellaceae bacterium
CTACCAACGGGACGCAAGAAGGCCAGGCAAGGCAGCTGGCGCATATCGGAAGCAACCTTGCTGATGCTTGCAGTCATCGGAGGCACTATCGGTGCTTTGTTTGGCATGCAAGTATGGCGCCACAAGACGATGCATTTAAAGTTCAAGTATGGCCTACCTCTGATTCTGTTGTCTCAGATTGCACTCATGTATTTGATAAGCGAGAAATAGAGATTCCATGACGCTGACCTACATCTTCCATAGCGGCTTTGTGCTCGAAACGGAGCAGTCCATCCTGGTATTCGACTACTGGATGGATCCCAGTGGTGTAATGGATGGTGTGCTGCGGAGCGAGAAGCACATGTATGTCTTCTCCAGCCACTTCCACGAAGACCACTTTACGAAGGAAATCTTTGAGTGGAAGAAGCAGCGTGAAGGTATCACCTACATTCTCTCCAAGGACATCTATAAGCATCGGAGAGCCAACAAAGAAGATGCTGACGTGTGGTTGGCCAAAGGTGGCACATGGTCTGACGACAGCATATCCGTATGGGCGTTAGGTAGCACAGACAGCGGCGTGTCGTGGATTGTTGAGACTGAGGACAAGGCTGCGATTAAGCGAGAGCAGAGCCAAGCTTGCTTGGACTCTGCCGAGCGTGAGCAGGCTCGACCAAAGGTCAAACGTATATTCCATGCGGGCGACCTGAACAACTGGTATGCCAAGTTCCTGACAGACGACAATCCTGATCAGGAGCGATACAGTTTTGAGATGGAAGAGACGTTCAATCCGATAGCACACGAGAAGCAATTCCTTGGCGAGTTGAAAGACATCCGTAAGGTTGCCGACAGTTTCGATGTGGTGATGTTCCCCATAGATGGGCGTGTCGGTAATGGCTATACCCTTGGTGGCCGACAATTCATCGAGCGGTTCAAGGTCGGACTGTTCGTTCCTATGCATTTCACTACAGGCTTTAAATCCTCTTGGCGCATGAAGGAGTTTACTGATGAAAAGAACATTCCCTTCTGGGAAATCGGTAGAGAAGGAGAAACAATAAAGATTTGAACAATGCTCAGAGACTTCATTGCCATCGATTTTGAGACGGCCAATCAGCAGCCGTCAAGTGTCTGCTCCGTCGGAGTGGTCATGGTGCGTGACGGGCAGATAGTTGACTCGTTCTACAGTCTGATCCAGCCTGAGCCGAACTACTATAATTATTGGTGTCAGCGGGTACATGGCATCTCGGAAAGTGATACAGAGGATGCACCGGTGTTTTCCAAAGTATGGCAACAGTTGGAGGAACGAATTGTTGAGATATTCTTTTCTAATCAAGATCTTGATGATGTAAGATACCAAATTGCCACTATCCCATTCGTAGCTCATAATGCCCGCTTCGACGAAAGTTGTCTGAAAGCTGTGTTCAGAGTCTATCAGATGGACTATCCAGACTACCGCTTTTACGATACTCTGATAGCATCCCGCCGGCAATTTGGCCGTTCGCTGCCTAATCATCAGCTCCACACCGTAGCTGCTGCCTGTGGCTACAACCTCGAAAACCATCACCATGCTTTGGCCGATGCCGAAGCCTGTGCAGCGATAGCATTATATATTTTGTGAGGGCTTGCAACTTTTTCCTCTCAATATACGTCTAACAGATAGAAACTTTTAAAAAATAACGATTATGATACTATCAACAACCCCACAGATTGAAGGTCACACCATCCGCGAATACAAGGGTATTGTGACAGGTGAAACCATTATTGGTGCCAACATGTTCAAAGACCTCTTTGCAGGCATCCGCGACATCGTAGGAGGCCGTGCTGGCGCTTATGAGAAAGTGCTTGCCGAAGCCAAGGACACCTCCATTCAGGAGATGATGCAGCGTGCTCAGGCTATGGGAGCTAACGCCATCGTAGGTATTGACATCGACTATGAGACTGTCGGAGCCAATGGCTCAATGCTCATGGTAGCCACCAGCGGAACGGCTGTTGTCATCTAAATGTTTAAACGAGTTTAATAAATCGTCAGCATAGTTTAAGCGAGTTTAAATTCCGTGCCAGTTTGACTTCTGAGATTGTCATTCTGGCACGGATTCTTTCCATAGGCATGTACTTTGCTTATCTGTTAGTGAAAGCCGAAGCGAAGCCGAGGCGATCAGAACAAATAAGTTAAACTAAAAGTATAATTAGGAGGTATTGATTATGTTGAACGGATTGATGAAAAGCAATGGTTGGTTCCCAACGATGTTTGATGATTTCTTTAACACTGATTTTATGCCTCGTGCCAACAGTACAGCACCCGCAGTCAATGTCAAGGAGACAGACAAGAGCTATGTAATGGAATCCAGGCATCAAGAAAGAATATTGCCGCGTAGGCATCAATGACGAGGGCAACCTCACCATCGCCATTGAAAACAAACAGGAACACAAGCATGAGGACAGTCACCGTCACTATCTGCGCCGTGAGTTCAGCTATTCTAACTACGAGCAGAACTACACACTGCCTGACGATGTGGTCCGCGACAAGATTTCTGCCAAGGTGGAGGACGGCATATTGACCATCACCATGCCGAAGTCCGAACCGAAGGAGAAAGTGACGAAGGCTATCGAGGTCTCGTAAACAGTTCATCTTGTTAAATAGTAAATCCCTGACTTGCTTAGCAGGTCAGGGATTCTTGTTTATATATAGAATGGCTGTTACGCCATGAAGTGACGGATATGGCGGGCAGATGTCACCTTTGCGTCGTAAATGACTGTCAGTTCATGAGTACGAGGATTCCACTTTGTGGTCATTACGCCTTTTATATGCTCCACCTTAGCCAGTACGTTTTTCTGATAATCATGACGGCTCAGTCTGAATGTGCAGGTCTTGACCTCAGGACGATAAGCGTGCTTGTGATGCTTGTCAAAATGCGAAGTCTTCATTTCAACGCGATCGAAGTGAGAAACCTTCTTGTTTTTTGCCGTTGCCGGTGTTGCTGCTGTGATGGTCATTAACATCAATGCTGCTATCATCTTTATCGTCTTCATAATCAAATCTCCTATAACTTTAATAGTTTGACATTTGTTTCTTGTTCACAGTGCAAAGATAAGGCAATTCTTTGGGATTTGAAAGTGAAAATTCCTATTCTATAATGGGAACATTCCTAAATTAGCTTAGGGATTTCCCCTTTGACGGATATGTTCAGGATTAATATCTCCTGAACACATATATATATATATCCTTTTTTACTCTTTTAACATTGAAAATGTGTGGAATATGAATAAAAATGCGTACTTTTGTACTCGAATTAAAATATTCATTTAACTGATATTTCCTCTTTTCAGCGCCTGCTGGCTCATCATCAAGCATAAACTAACTTTACAAAATCATAAATATGAAAACAAAAACAATTAAATGGTTTTCAAGGGTGGCCATGATGCTGCTCTTGACGATGCTCACGACGGCCACGGCGTGGGCAGACGACGTAAACCTCACCGAAAACACTAACGAGACCGAAGGTACGGCGGAACGCTGGTACGTCAACATTCCTAAGACGGGCGAGAACAAGCTGACCCTCACCGATGCCAGCATTACCTTTTTCAAGGTCTATGATAATGGTGGCGGCCCTCAAAATCACTACGACAACGACTGTGATGGTTCCCTCGTCCTGACCGCTCCCGAAGGCTGCGTGCTACGACTCTCAGGTACCATTATCACTGAGAAAGGCTATGACTATCTGACCGTCTATGACGGCAACGCGAAAGACGACAAGAAGGTGCTTCTCAACAAAGTGAGCAGTTCCTCAAGTGGCGCAGAGACCACTATCGACGCCGTCACCAGCACGGGCCAGAGCATGATGCTATACTTCCATTCGGACAATGCTGTCAAATACTTCGGCCTTAATCTGACGGTAACGGTCGTTAATCTCTCGGAAAAGTTTACCATCACCGTGAACAATCCTGAAGCGGGCGGCACCATTGAAGCCAGCGTCGGCGGTACAGCCGCTGCTCAGGCCGCTATGACCGAAGAGGTCACGCTGACCGCCACACCCGCGAGCGGCTATCTGCTCAGCAGTGTCAGCGTGCTTGATGCCAACAGCAATCCCATTGCTGTGGATTGTAACTTCAGTACGAACATCGCCACGTTCACCATGCCCCGCTCGGCAGTCACCATTACCCCGACGTTTACCGACACATGGACTGCTGAGGGTGGTTTCTTCATCAACATGCCCAAGGCAGGCGACAAGTTGATCACCATCCCCACGGGCATGCAGTCGTTCAAAGTCTATGACGACGGCGGTGCTACTGGTAACTATAGCTACAACTGCGACGGTACCCTTACGCTGACCGCTCCCGAAGGCTACGTACTGCAGCTCTCGGGTAGCATCAGGACAGAGAATACCAGAGACAACCTGACGGTCTATGACGGTAGCGACAACAGTGGCACGGTACTCATCGATGCACTGTATAGCTACAGTAATAATAGCGAGAGAGCCATCCCTACCGTTAACAGCACAGGGCAAAGCCTGACGCTCTACTTCTATTCGGACGGCAGCGACAATTTCGCTGGCCTCGACCTGACGGCGACTCTTGTTAGCACCAGTACCGATTATGACATCACCTTGAATAGTCCTGTAACGGGCGGTTCTGTTTCCGCCAGCATCGCCGAAAACATCGCAACGCAGGCCAAAATAAACGATGTGATCACCCTGACTGCTACACCCGAGAGCGGTTATCTGCTCAGCAACATCAGCGTGGTCGATGCCAACAGCAATCCCGTCGCCGTGAAGTGCGATGGTTCGTTCGACAACACCGCCACCTTCTCCATGCCCCTCTCGGCAGTTACCGTCTCCCCGACATTCACCGATACATGGACAGCCGAAGGTGGCCTCTACGTCAACATGCCCAAGACAGGCGACAAATCGATTACCATCCCCATGGGCGTGCAGTCGTTTAAGGTATATGACGACGGCGGTGCAGGCGAGCGCTACAGCGACAACAGCAACAGCACCCTCACCCTGACCGCTCCCGAAGGCTATGCGCTAAGGCTTTCTGGCCAGGCCTCGATACAGAGAAGCTTTTGGGAGGCAGACTATCTGAGCGTCTATGACGGTAGTACGAAAGACGACAATAAACTGCTTATCAACAAAATGTGCAACGAGTATTTCGATGGCACCCCATTCACCATCCCCACCGTCAACAGCACGGGTCAGAGCATGACGATCTACTTCTATTCGGACGACTTTACCACTTATTCCGGCCTCAACCTGACGGTTAGCGTTATCCCACATGTCGCTTTGGCTGACAATGCCGACAACAGCAGCCTCATCGCAACGGCAGCGACAAGCGGTGAAACCCTCGACGTAACCCTGGTGGGTCGCACCCTAACGAAGGACGGCTACTGGAACACGCTGTGTCTGCCATTCTCACTGACTGCTGAGCAGATAGCTGCAAGCCCATTGGCTGGGGCCACCATCAAGACGATGGACAACTCTAACACTGGTACATCTTTGTCTGATGCGGGTGCGCTGACGCTGAAGTTCAACACCGTGGATGCCATCGAGGCAGGCAAACCCTATATCGTCAAGTGGGAGACCACGGGTGACAACATCGTGAATCCCACATTCAGCAATGTCACCATCAGCAGCACTACGCCGACACCCGTCGAGAACTACGACCAGAAGGTAACCTTCGTAGGCCAGTACTCACCATTCAGCATCGTAGCTAATGATGCCTTGCTTGGCGACAACCAGGGACACAAGAACGAGATAATCATGATGGCTACCCAAAACAACCTGGGCTACTCCCAGACCACCCGTCAACTGAAGTGCTTCCGCTGCCACTTCTATGTACCGGCAAACGATGGCGAGCTGTCAGCACGCAGCATCGTAGTTGACTTCGGAGACGGTGAGACCACGGAAATTGGAACAATAAACAACAACCGTGAAACAATAGCCAACAACCAGTGGTACACGCTGGATGGTCGCAAGCTCACAGGCAAGCCAACCACAAAGGGAGTGTATATCCATAATGGCAGAAAGGAGGTAGTAAGATGAAAAAGAAAGAATATATCAATCCAGAGATGCAGGTGGTGAAGATTCAGCACCACGGCCAGTTGCTGGTAGACAGTGTCGTGCAAAGTATTTTGTCAGAAGACGAAGACTTCGTCCTTGACGACGACGGCTTCGAAGACTTTATCGAAGACGTGTGAAAATATTCGGGGCGGTTCCGAATTTTCGACATAAAATCATTGAAAGAGTCAATCTTCTGGTTGACTCTTTTTATATATATAAGCGTATGACAGGTACCTGGTACGTGTCATACCAGCAACCATTCATACTGACAATGCTGACAACAGCGTAGTCATTAGCTCACGAACGCTTTTACGATAAGGCACATGCTGCTTCAGTCGTAAGGTGCCAGCTTCCATGTATGCTTTCTTGTTGACTTCCAGCATCATAGACTGATAGAGGAAGGGACACTCTGGCGAAGTCATTGGGGACTGGTACCTGTCTCATAACTATTTGAACGACCAGAACTAGTCCTGCGACATCAATTAATCAATATAGCAATGAAGATTCCTGATGTAGTATTACTCCCTTTCGAAATGCAATCATAGAAAATTTAGTGTCACTGTCACGTCTAACATTCTGTAAAACTGAACGTTAGGTGTGACACCATTTTTTTTCGAGGGGAGCGTTCAAACGAAGGTTGCCGTATCAGCCTATCTCATACCTGTATTAGCTTATCTCGTATCTGTATTAGCCTATCTCGTATCTGTATTAGCCTATCTCGTATCTGTATTAGCCTATCTCGTGTTCGTATTAGCTGTATAAGTGGAGAATTCTCTAGAGAATTTTTGCTAAGTATGGCTGATAAATAACTGTTTTGGGCTGATATATATATCAGAGTGTCTTGCAGAGTACTCAAAATACTGGATAATGGGATACGGAAAACAGGTGTCACGCCTAACGTCCTGTAAGACTGAACATTAGACGTGACGGTGACACGTATTTTGATGCCACAGGTGAGTGGGCTCTATTTCTCTATTCGCTGGATTTGGCTGTCGCCAGGTTTGAAGAGCAAGCCTGTGCAGCGTGTGGCCTGTGCCTTGTACTCCTTCAGTTCGATGGCGTTCCAGTCTATCTGGTCGGTACGCTGCGCCAGCGGAGCGTGAGGAATGATGCTGCCGTCGCGGACGAGGATGATGGCAGGAATGCGACCCGCCTCAAGGGTCTGATAGCCACCGTCATAGACCTTTCCCGACTGGTAGTCTATCCACTTGCCCTGTGGCAGATAGACGGTGCGGCTGTTGCCGCTCTCCATGAGTGGGGCAACGAGTATCTGCGAGCCAAACATATACTCGTCTTCTACGAGCCAAGCACCCGCATCGTGGGGGAACTCCACCAGCAAGGCGCGCACCATGGGCAGACCACGCTCAGAGCAGTCCTTGGCCTGTGCATAAACATAAGGCATCAAGCGATATTTCATCTCTGCACACTCGCGGAAAGCATTGGTGAACGACTCCGAGATGAGCCAAGGCTCTGTGGGCGGTGCTCCATGGGCACGGGTGTGACTTGACAGGAATCCGAAGGGCAGCCAGCGGCGATAGATGTCTTCTGGCGAGGCTGTGACAAAACCTCCCATGTCGTGGCTCCAGAAGGAGAAGCCGCTAAGTCCGAAAGAGAGTCCGCCACGCAGGTCGCCCAGCATGCCGATATTGTTTGTGGCCGCATCGCCTCCCCAGTGCAGGGCATAGCGCTGCGATCCTGCCCATGCGGAG
>OMQN01000015.1 GCA_900313235.1 uncultured Prevotellaceae bacterium
GGCTATAAGGTAGCCTTCAGCGGCGTACCCACCAGAGCCCGTCTGGCCAAGGACGGCAACGGCAAGTTCCACTTCGCCGACGGTCTGACCTTCCAGCTCTTCGACAACATCGATGCCGCCAATCCTAAGGACATCACCAGCGCCGAGGGCATCACCTTCATGGTGGGCGAGGTGGAAGCGCTTGACTTCGAAGGCCATACCTTCTACCAACTCAACAAAGAGACACTCGTGCCCCTGGCCGACTTCCTCGCCGACGCACACCTGGGCACCTACGTCATCTGCGCCGTGGCATCGACCGGTGAATACGACGGTAGTTTCTCTTCTGACATGATTACCCTCTTCCAGGGCTACGAGGTCACAGTACCTGCTGGCGAGTTCGTCACCTACTATAAGGACGAAGCCCTCTACGTGGAGGACGAGGCCGCCGTGCTCTACACCATCAGCAGCGTAAACGGCGACCAGGCCGTGCTCAGCGACAAGAGCGACGCAATGCCAAGCAACACTCCAATGCTGGTTTATAACAACAGCAATGAGACGAAGGTCATCCTCCTCATCCCATGCAACGAGCCCGACATGGCCATCACTGTTGCGCCCGAGTTCAAGGGAACCCTCACCGGCACCACCATCGCCGCTTCTACTGAGGCCCAGACTAACTACGCCCTGAACGGCAAGCAGTTCGTCTATGTGAAGAACGCTATCGAGATTGGAGCCAACAAGGCATACTTGAGCATCCCCGCAACCGTCAGCAATGCCCGCGCCCTGAACATCGTCTTCTCTGACGAGACCACGAAGATTACGAACACGAATCTCACGAATCTCACGAATGACGGCTGGTACGACCTGAATGGACGCAAGCTCAACGGCATGCCGACCAAGAAGGGCGTGTACGTGAAGAACGGCAAGAAAGTCGTAGTGAAGTGAGAAGGAGAATAAAACCACGAATTTCACGAATTAAACGAATTATTAAGTATGCAGATTATGAACGAATGGCATCTAAAGATGCAACGAATTAAACAAATTGCAACGCGCAGCAAGAATCGCCGGCGATTCTATTTGTGAAATTCGATAATAATTCAGAACTACAGAAGAAGAAATTCGTTCAATTCGTGAAATTCGTGGTCGAAAGAAAAAACGATAATTAAAGTACAAAATATATGAAAAGGAAATTATTTAGTTTGCTCGTGCTGCTCGTAGCAGCAGTGACGGGCGCGTGGGCGGATATCATTCCGACCTACGACCTCAAGGTGGGCACGAACGCTCAGGGAACCGTGAAGTTCTACGTGGGCGAGGCCGAAGTGACAAAGGCTGAGGAAGGCGCCACCGTAACGGTAGCGATCGAGCCCAACACGGGCTGGAGCACCGGAAGCATCAAGGGACTGTGGTACGCCGCAGGCAGCGCCGTGAAGGCTCCCAAGCGCGCACAGGGCAACATCGACCTGCTGAAGGACTTTGAGCTGGAGCCCGTAGAGGGCAACCCCAATGCCTTCACCTTCGTGATGAAGCGCGCCAATGCCGAGATCTCGGTGAGCTACCGCAAGCTGCTCACACACACCGACATCACCATCGAGGACATCGCAGCCGTGACCTATACCGGCCAGGCACTGACTCCCGCCGTTACCGTGAAGGACGGTTCCACCGTTCTTACCAAGGACACCGACTTCAGCGTGAGCTACGAGAGCAACGAGAACGCCGGCACAGGTAAGGCCACCATCGTAGGTATCGGCCTCTATAGCGGACAGGTGGTGAAGAACTTCACCATCAACAAGGCCGACATCACACCGACGGCTCCCACAGCCCTTGAGAACCTGACCTACAACACACAGGCTCAGACGCTCATCAGCGCCGGCAGTGCCGAGGGCGGCGAGATGCAGTACTCGCTGGACGGACAGACCTATGCCAAGGAGCTGCCACAAGGCACGAACGCAGGCTCGTATACCGTATTCTATAAGGTAGTTGGTGACGACAACCACAACGACGTGGCCCCCGCATTCATCAACGTGGCCATCTACAAGGCAGCGCTGACCAACGTGCTGCTGCAGCAGACCAATCTGGTGTACAACCAGCAGGAGCAGTCGCCCGTGATTACAAGCGTGAAGGCCGGCGAACTGACCGTTCCCACCACAGCCTACACCATCAGCGGCAACAAGGCCACGACAGTAGGTAACTACGAGGTGGTGATTGAGCCGAAGGACGACGCTCAGAACTACGACGGTCGCGCCACCGCACAGTGGAGCATCATCGCTGCCGACGCACAGATCTTCACCATCAATCTGGGCAGCACCTCACTGGTGTATGACGGCACAGAGCTGAAGCCCACCGTCACCGTGAAGGACGGTTCAACCGTCCTTGTTGAAGGCACCGATTACACGCTCACCTATGCCAACAACGTGAACGTGGGAACCGCCACCGTGACCGCTACGGGTATCGGCAACTACACCGGCACGCAGACCAAGGAGTTCAGCATCACCAAGGCTGACATGACCATCACCGCACCTGCCGCCAAGGAGGGACTGGTATATACCACACAGCCACAGGCTCTGGCCAACGCCGGCACCGTGGAGGGAGGCGAACTGTTCTACTCGCTCGACAACCAGACTTGGGCCAAGACCGTTCCCACGGGCACCGACGCCAAGGAATACACCGTATATTACAAGATTGAGGCCGACGCCAACCACAAGGCCGTAGATCCACAGAACTTCAAGGTGACCATCGACAAGGCCACACTGACCGCCGCACAGCTCACCGAGAGCAACTTCATCTACAACCAGCAGGAGCAGACCGCCCTGGTATCGTATGTGAACGCCGGCACCATCGTAGTGCCTGCCACCAGCTACGACGTAGAGGGCAACAAGGCCACCAACGTAGGCAACTACGAGGCCAAGATGACCGGTAAGGGTAACTTCAAGGGCGAGGTGAAGGTGCAGTGGAGCATCGTAGCTGCCAACGCCAACTTATTCAACATCACCCTGGGCACGACCGAATATACCTACGACGGCAATGCCAAGACGCCCACCGTTACCGTTAAGGACGGAGAGGCTACCCTCGTGGAGAATACCGACTACACACTGGCCTACACCGGCAACACGAACGCCGGCACCGCCACGGTGACCGCTACGGGTAAGGGCAACTACAGCGGCACGCAGACGGCTACCTTCACCATCAAGCCCGCTACGCTGACCAGCGTAACGCTCACTCAGACCGAATTCCAGTACAACCTCTTCGGCCCTGTGGCACAGACCGCCGAGATTGCTGAGGTGAAGGCTGGCAACCTGATTGTTCCCGCCGCACAGTACGAGGTAGAGGGCAACACGCAGACCGAGCCCGGCCTGTACACCGTGACTGTAACGGGTAAGACCAACTTCCAGGGCACCGTCACCGCTGACTTCGTCATCAAGGACCAGGTGGTTCCCGGCGATGCCGAGAAGACAGAGACTGGCGAAGAGGTAGACGACGTGAAGATGACCGTCAGCGTGGTGGATGCCACCCAGCAGACACTGAGCATCGACGTCATCAGCGAGACGACACCCACCGGCGAGGGTATCACCGTGGAGATTCCTGCCACCATCAACGGCTGGAGCGTGACAAGCATCACCGCTGGCGCTATGGACGGACTGACCAACGTGACCGACATCGTCATGCCCGACACTGAGGAGCCTATCCTGGTAGAGGCTGGTGCATTCCCCGGCACAGCCACTATCCACACCACGCTGGCTATGCTCGACGACTACGCGCTGATGGCAAGTCTGAAGGAGAACTACGAGGGCGCGAAGGTGGTTTGCACCGTGACTCCCGTGAACAAGTACTGGACACTGGGTACCGGTTGCGACGTCATCATCCCCGACGGCATCGACGTATATACCGTGCAGGTGAAGAACACTGCCGAGGTGGCTACGGAGATTGTTCCTGAAGACCAGCTGAAGTACGGCAACGAGCGCATCATCAAGGCTAACAACGGTGTGCTGCTGCTCGGCGAGGCCGGACAGAGCTACGACCTGGTGGCCTACAGCGGACGCATTGCCAGCGGTATGCCCGTGGCAACGAGCGACAACAAGGACTACGGTCAGAAGAACTGCCTGGAGCCCGTCATCGAGAAGAAGCACTACGACAGCGGCCACTACTTCGTGCTGCAGAACAATGAGTTCCACGCCATTCTGGCTGAGGGCGACGAGGTGAAGGTGCCTGCCGGCAAGGCTGTGCTGCACCTGGGCGATGAACAGGCCGGAGCTAACTCACAGATTCTGAAGATCGACGCTGAAGCCACTGGAATTGAGAACCTCACCCCAGCCCTCTCCGAAGGCGAGGGAGCCTGGTACGACCTGAGTGGCCGCCGCGTGGCTAAGCCCACCAAGGGACTGTATATCATGAACGGTAAAAAGATAGTTGTAAGATGAAAAGAATAAGAATCATATCAATGCTGACACTGGCGCTGGCCCTCGTAGGGGCTGCGCCAGCACAGGCACAGACTCGTCCAGCCCCAGGTGGGCGTGGGCTACCATGTGGGCGAGGCTAAGTTCGGTGACCTGCTGTCGCCTGCTGCCCAGCTGAGCGTGGGACGTCAGTTCTCGCCAGTGTTCGGTCTGCGCCTGGGAGCGACGGGCTGGCAGGCTCGCAACTGGCAGTCACACCCCAAGGCTGAGTATAAGTGGAACTACATACAGGCTAACCTGGAGGCTACGGTGTCGCTGACCAACCTCATCTGGGGCTGGTGTCCCGACCGCAAGTGGAACGTCTACGGACTGGCCGGCGTGGGACTGAACATCGCGTTCAACAACGACGACGCCAACCGTCTGGCTGCCCAGAACGAGAGTGCCGGCATCCCCGCACTGAAGAACAGTGGCTTTGAGAAACTGTGGGACGGCACGAAGGTGCTGCCCGCCGGCCGACTGGGTGCAGGCATCGAGTATGCACTCTCGGAGCGCATCGCACTGGGACTGGAGTACAACGCTAACGTACTGCCCGACAAGTGGAACTCGAAGAAGGGTAAGAACGACAACCTGGACTGGCAGCAGAACCTGCTGGTGGGCGTGAAGATTGCACTGGGCAAGACGCGTCGCCACATCCAGATAGAGGAGCCGGTACAGCCCGTGGTAGAGCAGAAGCCCGCAGTGGAGCAGAAACCCGCAGTGGAGCAGAAGCCTGTCGTAGAGCAGAAGCCACAGCCAGTGGTAGAAAAGAAGGCTGAGCCCGTGATGAAGACCTCTGCCGTAGCAGAGAAGAAGCCCGAGCCCGTCGTGGAGCAGAAGGCAGAACCGAAGGAGGTGAAGGTCTATTTCCGCTTCAACTCGTCGCGCATCCAGACTTCTGAGGTGTCGAAGATTGACGAGCTGGCAGAATACATGAAGGCGAACGCTGACAAGAAGCTGACCGTCACAGGCTATGCCAGTCGCGACGGTAAGTGGCAGTACAACCTGAAACTCTCTCGCTGGCGTGCCAATGCTGTGAAGAAGGCCCTCGTAGCCCGTGGCATCGACGGCAAGCGCATCAAGGTTGTCGCCAAGGGCGAGAAGCGTGGTCCGAAGAAGGAGACCCGTGCCGCTGTGGCTGTAACAATTGAGTAGTGATTACAACAAAGAAAATAATAAAAAAATATACTGATATGAAAAAGAACATTTTTTATGCATTGATGATGCCCGCACTGTTGCTGGGCGCAGTGTCCTGCACTGATTATCAGGACGACATTGACAAACTGACGGCTGAGAACGACGCCCTGCGCAGTTACAACAACCAGACCATCTCGCAGCTGAACAGCGTGGTGTTCCAGACCGAGAATGGACTGAACTGCATCACGGTAGACCAGCCCAATGCTACCACCATCGTCTACGAGGTGGAACCCAAGGCACTGGCTACGACACTGGCTGCCGACATCAACAGACTGAGCTTTGTCAGTCAGCAGGGTGCTGCCATGGCCATCACCGCAGCTACTGCCGATGCCTCAAAGGGTACACTGACCATTACGGCTACACCCAGCGGATTTGACGGCAGCAAGACGCAGAGCCTGTCGCTGATCTATAGCGAGGACAACCGCTCGTACCAGACGGCATATACTCCTGTCTATGTGATTACGCACCCCACAGCCGGTAGCATGGCTATCAACATTCCTGCCACTTCCAGCGGCAAGTATGCGGTGGGCGAGAAGTACCAGCTCAGCGCTGTGTTCACACCGGCCTACATCACTGAGACGGATGTTACCTGGAGCGTGGACGACACCACACTGGCTACCATCGACGAGAACGGTGTGCTGACTCCGCTGAAGAACGGTACGGTGACCATCACCTGCACGTCGAAGGACAACACGGCGGTGACGGCTACAGTCACCATCGAGATTACTGGCGGCAACATCCCCCTGAACGAGGGTGGCGTCAGCCAGGGCGGTGCTGAATAGTACAGAATAATAGGTAATAAAAAAGGAAGGGCGAATCGCAGAGATTCGTCCTTCCTTCGTTTTTTTATGCTGTTGAGTTCCTTGACCATGCCTTCTATCTGTTCGCCCAGACCTGCCTCGTAGAGGTCGAGGCCGAAGACGTCCTTGCGGCTGTAGAGCTGTTTCAGCGGACTCCAGTCCTGATCGGCCTTGCCAATCTCCAGAGGAGCGACGATGGCCTGCAGTTCTGCCAGCATGGGGTCGGGAGAGGGCTCAAAGGTAGTGAGGTCGTCCTTCAGTCCCTTCAGGTAGCGGGCGTAGCCAGCCAGCGTGAGGGGGATGAGTACGAGGTTTGACTTGTCGAGGCCACGAGCAATGTACTTCTTGAGTGTCTCACCAAAGCGGATGGGCAACTTCTGCGAGGTGTCGCAGGCGATGCGCTGTGGGGCATCGGGCATGAAGGGGTTGGGCAGGCGCTTGTTGAGCACGGCACCAATGAACTCGTAGGGATTCAGTACTCCAGGGTCGACGACTACTGGCATAGCCTCCATATAACCAATCTTCTGGATGAAGGCACGCAGGTCTTCGTCCTTCATCTCGGCAGAAATCAGTGTGTAGTCAAGCATACAACCATAGATAGACATGGCTGTGTGCAGGGGGTTCAGACAGGTGGTGACCTTCATGGTTTCTACCTTGTCGACCGTCTCGCGGGTGGTATAGAGTGCACCGCCCAGGTCCAGTGGCGGACGTCCGTTGGTGTAGTGGTCCTCGATGACCAGATACTGCACCTCTTCCGCATTGACGAAGGGGGCTGTAAAGGTGTGCTTCTCAGTCTCGATATAGTCGTTGTCCTCGAAACCATCAGCAGCCAACAGCTCCTTAACCTTCTCGTGAGGACGTGGTGTGATCTTGTCAATCATCGACCAGGGGAAGGTAATCTTCGTCTCGTCTTTCAGGTAGTCGAGGAAGGCTGCAGGTACCAGACCGTCGTTGACCCAGCGCTCGGCATAGGCAAAGACGCCTGCCTTCACCTTGTCGCCATTGTGCGAGCAGTTGTCCATAGACTGTATGGTGAGTGGAAGTTGCCCAACCATGAAGCGCTCATAGAGCAGGGCGCACACCTTACCCATGGCAAATCTGGGACCGCTTGTCTCCCCTCCTTGGGAGGGGAAGGGGGAGGTTTGCAGGTCGGCCTCGTTATAAGTATAGCCCTTCTCGGTGATGGTGAACGAAATCATCTGCAGGGAAGGATTCTTGAAGATTTCTACCAGTCGGTTCCAGTCGGGGAACTGCGGGTCGGCCTTCAGTGCTTCCGTCACAGAGGCGATGACCTTTTTCTCGATAGTACCGTCAGAGCAGAGGTTGACGCAGAGCGACAGATTATCGTAGGGTGCGTAGGCCTTGTCGATGACTTCGAAGTCGAAGGTCTCGGCAACGATGACGCCACGGTCGTACTTGCCCGTGTTCAGTGCATCGTTGAGGATGGCGGCAGGGAAGGCACGGAAGATGTTGCCACCGCCAAAGTGTACCCATGTAGGGTTCTTGGCCGTTTTCTCGCGTACATCTTTGATGTCATACTTAGGAAGCTCATAGCCCTTGGCTTCCCACTCGGCAGCATTCAGCTGACCGTTTAAGATGTCCTTTAGTTTCATTATTCGTATTGTTCTTTAAGTTAACGATATGCTACTTCTCTATTAGTTGCAGGGCGCGCTGCACAATCTCGCTCTGCTCGTTCATGACGGCATAGTACTCATTCATCGACCACAGGTCGCGAGCTATCAGTGCCTTCAACTGTTGGCGCAGCATGGGCAGTGTGCGTTGTAATTCGTCGTCGTCCTTGGGAGTAATCTTCTGCTTCTTGCCCTCAGAAAGGATGTTGTCGATGACCTTTTGAGGAACCGTATAGTGCTCTTGGAACGCTGCAAAGGAGGAATACCGCTTGTGGAGCTCTTTGCGGTGGCCGTCGACATAGCGCAGATTCTGGCTGATGAGTATCGACTTGGCAGCGAGTTCCCGATGGAATCGGGTATATATCGTCGTGTCGAGGGGAACGAACTCGTCGGGCATGATGCCTCCGCCACCATATACCACGCGGTGCTCACGCAGTGTGTAATACTTCAGCGAGTCGCTGAAGTGGACACTGTCGGCAGACATCAGTTCACCACTCTTCAGACGGTTGCTGACATCCATGTCGTAGTTCAGCTTTTTGCCTTTCTCGTAAGGTTTCTGGATGCAGCGGCCGGAAGGTGTGTAGTAGTGAGCGGTGGTCAGACGAATCATAGAACCATCGGGCAGGTCGATAGGACACTGTACCAGTCCCTTGCCGAAGGTGCGGCGACCCACAATGATGCCGCGGTCGTGGTCTTGAATGGCACCCGAGACAATCTCTGCCGCCGAGGCGGTGTAGCTGTCTACCAGCACGATGACCTTTCCTTCCTTGAAGAGGCCGCCACCGCGTGCCCTGTAGTCGTCGCGATTAGCGCTGCGTCCTTTGGTATAGACGATGAGGCTGCCACTCCCCAGCAGTTCGTTGGCCACCTCTACAGCAGCTTGCAGGTAGCCTCCACCATTCCCCTGCAGGTCGATGATGAGGGTCTGCATGCCCTGTGACAAGAGCTGCTTCAGACTGTTGGCAAACTCGTAAGGAGTCGTCATACCGAAGCTGCCGATACGGATGTAGCCCACCTCCGGACGTATCATGTAGGTGGCATCGATGGTGTTGACGGGAATCTTGTCACGGGTGATGGTGAAGGTGAGGCGGTCGCTGATGCCCGGACGGACAATGCCCAGCAGTACCTTGGTACCCTTTGGACCGCGCAGGCGCTTCATGATTTCCTCCTGCGACATCTTGACACCGGCAATGGCCGTGTCGTTGACGGAGACGATGCGGTCGCCAGCCAGGATGCCCATCTTCTCGGAAGGACCACCGCTGACCGTCTGGACGACGAGTAGTGTGTCTTCCACCATGTTAAACTGTACACCGATGCCTTCGAAGTTGCCTTTCAGAGGCTCGGTCATCGACTTGACCTCCTTGGGTGTCGAATAGGTGGAGTGGGGGTCCAGCTTCTCCAGCATGCCACGGATGCCGTCTTCGACCAGTTTCTGCTCGTCGACAGAGTCTACATACAAGCTGTTGATGGCCATCTCTGCTATCTGCAGCTTACGCATCTGAGACTCGTTGCCCATCTTAATATGTAACTGGGCCGTAGAAGATATCGTGAGCAACCATAGCGTGGCTACATACAGAATACGCTTATTCATAGTCGTAATCCTCTGGTTTGTCTTCCTCGATGACGAGGTTGTCGATGATGAAGTTCTGGCGCTCCATGGTGTTCTTACCCATATAGTACTCCAAAAGTTTCTGTACCTGGTCGTTCTTGTGGAGGGTGACCTGTTCGAGACGCATGTCAGGGCCGATGAAACCGGCAAACTCCTCGGGGCTGATTTCGCCCAGACCTTTGAATCGTGTAATCTCAGGGTCGGGACCCAGTTCCAGAATAGCCTTTTGGCGCTCTTCTTCGCTGTAGCAGTAGCGCGTGACGAAATCGCTTTTAGCTTTTGGTGATTGGCTATTGGCCTTCTTGGCGTCTTCATCGGCTAACACCTTCTTGTTCTTAATCTTGGTGCGCTTGTTGCGTACACGGAACAGGGGTGTCTGCAGCACATAGACATGTCCCTTCTTGATGAGCTCTGGGAAGAACTGCAGGAAGAAGGTGATGATGAGCAGACGGATGTGCATGCCGTCGACATCGGCATCGGTGGCGACAATCACCTTATTATATCTAAGGGTGTCGAGCCCCTCCTCGATGTCGAGAGCAGCCTGCAGCAAGTTGAACTCCTCGTTCTCGTAGACCACCTTCTTGGTGAGTCCGAAGGAGTTCAGAGGCTTACCTCTCAATGAGAAGACTGCCTGCGTGTTGACGTCGCGGCTCTTGGTGATGGAACCACTGGCCGAGTCGCCCTCGGTGATGAAGATGCACGACTCCTCCTTGCGGTCGTTCTTGACATCGGAGAAGTGGATGCGGCAGTCGCGCAACTTGCGATTGTGCAGGTTGGCCTTCTTGGCACGCTCTCGAGCCAGCTTGGTGACGCCCGCCATCGCCTTGCGCTCACGTTCCGTCTCCTTGATCTTGCCCTCGATGACCTCTGCGACATCCTGGTGGATGTGCAGGTAGTTGTCGACCTGCTGTTTGATGAAGTCGCCGACATATTTGTTAATGGTGTCCCCGTCGGGAGCCATCTGCGTAGAACCTAACTTAATCTTCGTCTGACTCTCGAAGACGGGCTCCTCCACATTGATGGCGATGGCAGCGACGATACCGGTACGGATGTCGCCATACTCATATTTGCCAAAGAATTCCTTGATGGTCTTGGCGATGTGCTCCTTGAAAGCACTCTGGTGGGTACCACCCTGTGTGGTGTGCTGGCCGTTGACAAAGCTGTAGTACTCCTCGCCGTACTGGTTGGCATGGGTAAAGGCTATTTCGATGTCGTCACCTTGCAGATGGATGATGGGGTAGAGGGGGTCATTGGTCATGCGGTCTTTCAGCAAGTCCTGCAAGCCGTGGCGCGACAGGATGCGGCGACCGTTGTACATGATGGCCAGCCCGATGTTCAGATAGGTGTAGTTGCGCAGCATGTTCTCCACGATGTCGTCGTGGAAAGAATAGTCCTTGAACAGCGTGTTGTCGGGCTCGAAATAGATATAGGTACCATTCTCGTCCTGGGTGTCCTCGGTAGCATCGCTCTGCAGGATGCCGCGCTCAAAGGTGGCGCGACGCACCTTGCCGTCACGATAGCTGGCTACCTCGAAATGGGTGCTCAGCGCATTGACGGCCTTCACACCGACACCGTTCAGACCTACCGACTTCTTGAAAGCCTTGGAGTCGTACTTGCCACCCGTGTTCAGCACGCTGACTGCCTCGATGAGTTTGCCTTGCGGAATGCCGCGGCCATAGTCGCGGACAGAGACGCGCAGGTTGTCGTCGATGGTAATCTCCAGACGGTCGCCAGCCTTCATCTTGAACTCGTCGATGGAGTTGTCGATGACTTCTTTCAATAGCACATAGATACCGTCTTCGGGTAGTGAACCATCGCCCAGACGACCGATGTACATACCTGGACGGGTACGCACATGTTCCATATCCGAGAGGTGCCGGATGTTGTCGTCAGTATACTGAACTTTTTCTTCTTGGATTGTGTTTTCGTCGCTCATAAGATTTTCTTGAAACATCTTCTACGTTTATGCTGTATATGCTCCAGGTATTGCCACTGGCTCTGTACTTTCTCGTTGGTCTCCATCTCTACATTGGTCTCACCCCACTTGAAGCCATACTTCTGGTAGATAGGGATGAGGTCATAGAAGAGCAGGGCATTGGCGCCTTTCTGCTGGTATTCGGGCAGGATGCCGATGAGCATCAGGTCGAGACACTCCGCCTTGTGGAACTTCAGGGCACGCAGGCAATGCCACCAGCCGAAGGGCCACAGGCGTCCGTTCTTGCACTTCTGCAGGGCACGCGTCATGTTGGTGATGGAGATGCCCACGCCAATGATGTCGTGGTCGGGGGTGTTCCAGTCTTCAATGAGACAGAGCATGTCCATGTCGAGCATGGGGAAGTACATCTTCAGGTACTCGTCAATCTGACGCTCGGTCATCTGTGAATAGCCATAGAGGTGGCCAAACGACTTGTTGACGACATCGAGCACCTTGCGGCCATACTGTTCCTTGCCGAATACCTGACTGCGCTTGGGGTGCATGGGGTGCAGGTTGTAGCGCTTCATGACCATCTCAGCGACCTTGCGGAACTTCTCGGGCATGCCTTCCTTGGGCACGATGAGTTTGTACTCCACGTAGTCGTTGTCCTTGACAAATCCGCCCAGCTGTTCAATATGCTGGGGGTAGTAAGGGTAGTTGTAGATGGTGGCCATGGTGCCCAACTGGTCGAAGCCTTCTATCAGCATGCCCTCCGGGTCCATGTCGGTGAATCCCAACGGACCGATTATCTCTGTCATGCCCTTCTCGCGGCCCCACTGTTCTGCGGCACTGAACAGCGCTCTTGATACTTCTATGTCGTCAATGAAGTCTACCCAACCGAATCGTACACTCTGGCGCCCCCACTTGTCGTTGGCGCGGTGGTTGATGATGGCGGCAATACGACCCACTACCTTGTTGTCGCGGTAGGCCAGAAAATACTCAGCCTCACAGAACTCAAAGGCGGCGTTGCGGTCCTTGCTAAACGTGTGTAGCTCGTCGCTGTACAAGTTGGGGGCATCGTACTCGTTGCCCTTGTACAAGTCGTAATGGAGTTGGATGAAGGCGTCAAGCTCCTTCTTGTTAGTTACTTTCCGAATCTCTACTGATGGCATATTTCAAATCATGATAAATATCATGCAAAGGTAACGAAAAAGCCTGAGACTCCCAAAATATTTAACCAATTTTACGGCAAATGTACAGACAGTGGGCCCCGTCTGCCTTGGTGGTGGCAAAGATATAACTGTCGCCACCGTCTTTCAGATGGAGCTTTTTCCGTAGTTGTTCGACGGACATGGGGAAGTTGCGAACGGTGATGTTGGCACGGTCAACGCCTGCCAGTGCCTCTTTGAGTGATTGCTTATTTGTCGATGAAATGGCGCAAATCTGAAAGCGACGGCCAGGAAAATCCTCGATTTCAACGGAAGATAGGAAGAGGTGTGAGTTGGCAGATACCTGTTGGATGCCATATCTTTCTGCAACGGCCTCGAAACAGCCTGCCTTCATGATGCTGGCATTGGGCTCGTAGAGGTATGAGGGCTGAAGGCTGAGGGCTGAGGGCTGAGGGGGGAAGGCTGAGGGAACCTCGAAGAGGTGGTCGTTGTTGACACACACCAGACGGAAGGGGGCTGACATGGGTTGCAGCACCAACAGCAACTCTTTGCATTCGTTGTCAACGCTGACAATGTGTACCTCTGTGACGTGTTGAAGGTCGTCGACGGCCTTGCGCCAGTCGAACATCGGCGAGAGTTTCAGGATGACCTTGTCGGCTTTCTTCATCAGCAGGGGCAGCAGTTCGAGGACGTTGGGCGTACAGTCTCTGATGTCGTAGGTGCGTCCGCCGTGTTCGTTGCGGCGGGCAGGATCCAGGAAGATGGCGTCGACGTGGGGCATGTCTGTCAGATATGCTGCTGTGTCACAGCAACATACTGAACAGTCGAGGCCCAGCGCGCGGAAGTTGTACTCGGCCAGCGTGCAGAGGTCGTTGTTCTGCTCTACATAGACGCGCTGCTTGAAATGCTGGGACATCCAGTAGAAGTCGACACCCAGGCCACCTGTCAGGTCTACATACGTATCTCCGCTACCTGCCAGTTGTGCCTTGTAGCGTGCTGTCTGTTCGCTGGAGCACTGCTCCATATTGAGATGTGGCGGGTAGAGAACACCGTCTATGGCTGCCCATGACGGCAACTTCTTCAGGGCGGTCTGTCGTCCAGCTATCTGCTGCAGTGCCATCGGCAGGTCAACGTTGCTATCTTTAGTGCCCTGCAATGCCAGTTTGCGCACGTCATCAGCAGTGTGTTGGCGGATGAATTCCCACGTTTGTTTATTAATCATGGTACAAAGATACTAAATAATTGTGAATTATCTTGTGAATTGTGAATTATTTCGTAACTTTGCACGGTATTAATACAATAAGGAACATGAAAATAGCATTAATCGGCTACGGTAAGATGGGTAAGATGATAGAACAGATAGCCCTCAGCCGTGGTCATGAGATTGTAAGTATTATTGACATTGACAACCAGCAGGACTTTAACAGTGAGGCTTTCAAGAGTGCTGACGTTGCCATTGAGTTTACTGCTCCACAGGCAGCCTATGGCAATTACCTGAAGGCATGGGCAGCAGGCGTGAAGGTGGTGTCTGGCTCTACGGGCTGGATGAAAGAGCATGGCGACGAGGTGCGTAAGGCTTGTGCTGAAGAGGGTAAGACGCTCTTCTGGGCTTCCAACTTCTCCATTGGCGTGGCTATCTTCTCAGCCGTCAACAAGTATCTGGCCAAAATCATGAATCAGTTCCCGCAGTATGACGTAGAGATGGAAGAGACCCATCACGTCCATAAGTTGGACCATCCCAGTGGCACCGCTATCACGCTGGCTGAGCAGATTGTGGAGAACATCGATCGTAAGGAAGCCTGGAAAGAAGATACTACCGATAAGAAATATCTGCGTATTGACCATATCCGTCGCGGAGAGGTGCCTGGCATCCATACTATCCGCTACGATTCAGAAGCAGACATTATTACCATCACCCACGATGCCCACTCACGTCAGGGCTTTGCTCTTGGCGCTGTCCTTGCCGCAGAGTATACCAAGGACCATCAGGGATTATTAACCATCAGCGATATGTTTAAGTTCTAATGGAAAAGAGAGAAAAGAAAAAACTCAATATGAAGGTGCAGTGGGCGAAGTTCATCGCTGTGCTGCTATGCTATCTGTTGTTCCTTTATTGGGTAGAGTCGTGGATGGGACTGCTCGTGTTGCCCTTCATCTACGACGTCTACATCACCAAGAAAATCAACTGGCAGTGGTGGAAGGACTCTGAAGGTCCTGTAAGGTGGGTGATGTCGTGGGTCGACGCCCTGGTGTTCGCCCTGGTGGCCGTCTACTTCATCAACCTGTTCTTCTTCCAGAACTACGTTATCCCGTCAAGTTCTTTGGAGAAGAGCCTGCTCACTGGCGACTACCTGTTTGTCAGCAAGGTCAGCTACGGTCCCCGTATTCCTGAGACGCCGTTGACGATGCCGCTGACTCAGCATACCATGCCTATCTACAATTGTAAGTCGTATATTGAGTGGCCCCATTGGGACTATCGCCGCGTCAAGGGCTTGGGAAAGGTTCAACTTAACGACATCGTGGTCTTCAACTTCCCTGCTGGCGACACCATCTGTTCGGCACCGCAGTACCAGGCTTACGACTACTACCAGCTGTGCTATCAGATAGGCTATCAGGCCTACCCGCAGCGTCCGAACCCCGACTCGCTGACGCAGGAGCAGTTGCCACTGTATTTCAATACCATCTACCAGGCTGGTAAGCAGATTATTGAAGCCAATTCGCAGGAGTATGGTATCATTGATACCCGTCCTACCGACCGTCGCGAGAACTATGTGAAGCGTTGCGTAGGACTGCCCGGTCAGACGCTGCAAATCAAGAACCGCATCATCTACCTTGACGGCAAGGCCAACAAGGAACCCGATAATGTACAATACACCTACAAGCTGAAGTTGAAACGCCACTTCACCGATGAGGAGATGCAGGAGTGGGGTATCACGATGGAGGAGTTGAAGGACCTTAACAATTTCGGCTATATGCCTATGACCAACAAGACGGCAGACATCCTGCGGAAGCGTCCTGACATCGTGGAGAGCATCAAGTTGAATACCGATGGAAACGAGTTGGACATCTACCCCTTGAATGGTAACATGCACTGGACACGCGACAACTACGGTCCCATCTGGATTCCTGCCAAGGGAGAGACCATCGACCTGACACTGCAGAACCTGCCCGTCTATGAACGTCCTATCCGTACCTATGAGCGTAACAAACTGGAGGTGAAAGACGGCAAGATATTCATCAACGATAAAGAAACCACCAAGTACACCTTTAAGATGGACTACTACTGGATGCAGGGTGACAACCGTCACAACTCGCTCGACTCCCGCTACTGGGGCTTCGTACCCGAAGACCACATCGTGGGAAAACCCATCTTCATCTGGTGGAGCAGTGATCCTGACCGTGGCGGCTTCTCTGGCATTCGCTGGAGTCGTCTGTTCCGCTTCGTTGACAACATCAAGTAGATGGAAAAGGTAAGAGGGATGATGTAAAAGATATGGGAAAGTGGCTGAAGAACGTGATAGTACTGGCGTCAGCTTTCGCACTGATGCTGGGCTTCCGTGCTCTGGTCTTTTCTATCCATAGCGTCACAGGCAATGGCTTGACACCCCTGTATAAACATGGTGACTGTCTGCTGGTGAACCGTTGCAGCTACGGGTTGCGCATAGAAGGAAACGGGCTGCTGCCCTATAGCCGTCTGCTGCGACAACCTGTAAAGAGAGGCGACATCGTGGCGTTTACGCTGCCTCGCGACACAGCCGCAGGCGTGTTTATCGCCCGCTGCAAGGCTGTACCTGGCGACACCATTCCAACCCATAAAGGAGTCCTCATCGTGCCAGGCTTGAAGAACTGCGCCAAGGCTGACTACTACTGGCTGGAGGCACTGAACCAGCAGAATCCTGTCGACTCGCGCCATCTGGGTCTTATCCCGGAGAGCAGCATCATCGGTGAAGTCATCACTGTATTGTATAACCGTAAAAATCTCAGACTGCAATGAGTACAGCGCTGTTACAGACTACCTATTTCGGTCCCATCCAGTGGTACCAGAAGCTGTATCGCTATGACCAGACGCTGATAGAGCAGTACGACTCTTACCAGAAGCAGACCTACCGCAACCGCTGCGTGATAGCTACTGCCAACGGACTGCAAACACTGACGGTGCCCGTGGAACATTCAGTTAACAGCCAAGAGCTGTCAGCTAATAGTCCCAAAGTTAAGGACCTGCGCATCAGCGACCACAACCAGTGGCGCCGCATACACTGGAACACCTTGCAGAGTGCCTATAGCGAGAGTCCGTTCTTCGACTATTATGCCGATGACATCCGACCGTTTTTTGAAAAGAGATATGAGTTTCTGATTGACTTCAACGAGGCTATCCGCCAGACGGTGTGCGACCTGTTGGATATTCATCCGAACGTCAGCTATACGTCCGACTTCAGCCTTCAGCCTTCAGCCATCGACGACTACAGAGAAGTCATCAATGCCAAGCACCCGCAGGCTGATGCTGACTTCCAGCCGCGTCGCTACTGGCAAGTCTTTGAGGACAGACATGGCTTTCAGGCCAACCTCTCCATCCTTGACCTCTTATTTAACATGGGAAATGAAGCTGTTTTTTATTTATAAACCCTTTAAAACTTAAAATTATGAAGAAAATTAGTTTGAAAGTAGCAGTCTGCTTCCTGGCAGCAAACTTCCTGTTCAGTTCTTGTTTCGTAGGTAAGTATGCTCTTTGGAACAAGTACATCAACTGGCAGAACAACATGACCAGCAGCAAGTTCGTTAACGCCATCGTAGGTTTCTTCCTGGTACCCATCGTTGGTGGTATTTGCCAGTTCGTTGACGTTCTGGTACTCAACACCATCGAGTTCTGGTCTGGCAACAACCCCATGGCTTCTAACATTGGAAAGACTCAGCAGGTGATGGGTCAGGATGGTCGCTACTATGCTGTTACCACCCTGAAGAACGGTTATGAGGTAAAGGCTCCTACCGGCGAGATTACTTACTTCATCCACAACGAGGAGAACGACTCTTGGAGCGTTGAGCAGAATGGTGTCGTTAAGGAACTGTTCCGCTTCAATGGCGACGGTACCATCCAGGCTAACGTCAATGGCGAGACCCGCAACTTCACCCTCAACGAGGCTGGTGTCTATGACGCACGCATGGCAGTCAATGGCACTTTCTTTGCCATGAACTAAGGGCTACTTATTCCCAACACTCTATCTCGTCTTCTATCTCAGGCAGCTGCCTGCGGTGGAAGACGGGTTCTTTGATGCCCTTACGTTTCTGCTGGCGATAGTCATCCAACAGACGGAAGGCATAGCGTCCCAGATAGACGATGGCGATGAGGTTGCATGCCGTGAGGAAGGCCATGAAGAAGTCGACGATGTTCCAGACAAGTTCGAAGCTGGCTATGGCACCGAAGACAACCATGACACCTGCCGAGCATATGCGGTAGATGGTCATCACCGTGTTGCTGGGTGTGATGAAGCGGATGTTGGCCTCACCATAATAGTAGTTGCCGATGATGCTGGAGAAGGCAAAGAGCAGGATGGCTATAGCGATGAAGACAGGTCCTGCGGCACCCACCTCCGACTGCAAAGCTGTCTGTGTGAGAGCGATGCCGTTCAGCTCTGGTGACTTGTAGAATCCACTGATTAAGATGATGAAGGCCGTGCACGAGCATACCAACAAGGTATCCGTGAAGACGCCCAACGCCTGGATGAGACCCTGTTTGACAGGATGCGACACGGTAGCTGTTGCTGCCACGTTGGGTGCACTACCTTCTCCGGCCTCGTTAGAGAAAAGGCCGCGCTTGACACCATTCATGATGGTAGCACCAATACCGCCACCCGCTATTTGTTCGATACCAAAGGCATCCTCAATGATAATCTTGAACACATAAGGTATCAGATCGATATTCATGATGATGACGACGATAGATAGTAGCAGATAGCCGACAGCCATCACTGGCACCAGCACAGCACTGACTTGGGCAATACGCTGAATGCCACCGAAGACGATGAACAAACCAACTGCCGCCAACGAGATGCCCACCCACAGCGGCGACCAGCCAAAGGCTTCCTGCATAGCTCCGCAGATGGTGTTGGCTTGTATGGAGTTGTTCGACAGGCCAAACTGACAGGTGATAAGGATGGCAAAGGTGATGGCCATCCAGCGCTTCTTCATACCTTTCTGGATGTAGTAGGCCGGACCGCCAATGAACGAGTCCTTGTGGGGTTGCTTATACAATTGTGCCAGTGTCGACTCGACGAAAGCTGTTGCCGAACCCATCAAGGCGATGATCCACATCCAGAAGACGGCACCAGGACCACCAATGGCAATGGCTGATGCTACACCCGCCAAGTTGCCCGTTCCTACACGGGTGGCCACACTGACCGCAAAGGCCTGGAATGAAGAGATGTGTTTGCTGGTCTTTCCTTTCTTGTGCTCCTCTACTTGTTCTCCTACGGTGTTGACCGCCGAGTCTGTCAGCAGTCGGAACATCTCGCCCACCATGCGGAACTGTACGAAGCGTGTCTTAATGGTGAACCACAGGCCACAGCCTACCAGTGCTACAATGAGTACATAGCCCCAAATGGCATCGTTTACGGAAGTAATAAGTTCGTTGAGGTCCATATACAGTCTGTTTAGTTGTTCTTATATGTGTACCTTATTATTACATTGCGGACAGATGCCCTTCACCACATACTCTGCCTCTTCTATCTGGAAACCCGCAGGCAGCGGGACAGAGGGGATGTGTACGTCTTTCAGACAGAAGGTGCGGTGACAACAGCGACACGTCAGGTGCACATGACCAAAGCACTGTCGGGTGTCGTCCAGATGGCAGACGCAGTATTTCTGTGAGCCTGAGCCGTCGTCGATGTCGTGCAGCAGGTGGCTCTCTGAGAGCAGTGTCAGCGTACGGAAGATAGTAGAGCGGTCGACGGTAGGCAGGGCCGCTTCCAGGTCGGCCAGACTGAAGGCGTCGCTGAACTCGTGGCGCACCTTGCGCCAGATGAGCAGACGTACGGCAGTCACGCGGATACCGGCATTGTCAAGAACCTGTTCGTCGGAAATGTCTGGGTGTAGCATCGTAATTTTTTTAGTTTCGTCTGCAAAGATAAGAAAAAAATATTGTAACTTTGCACCGAAGACTGATAATATTATGACACAAGAAGAGAAAACACTGCTGGAAGAGCGCATCGTCGATGTGCTGAAAACGGTCTATGACCCTGAGATTCCCGTCAATATCTACGACCTGGGCATGATCTACAAGATTGATGTGCAGGACGATGGTTCGGTGGATATGGATATGACATTCACTGCTCCAAACTGTCCTGCTGCCGACTTCATCCTTGAGGATGTACGCAGCAAGGTAGAGTCGGTAAGTGGCATTACAACGGCCAACGTCAACCTGGTCTTTGAACCCGCCTGGGACCAGAGCATGATGAGTGAAGAAGCCCGCGTAGAGTTGGGTTTTGACTAAACGGTTATTGGTTAACGGTTATTGTATGAAAAACGTCTATTTCCTTTCTGATGCCCACCTTGGCTCGCTGGCCGTTCCCCATCAACGTACGCAAGAGCGTCGCCTGGTGCGTTTCCTTGACTCTATCAAGGAGAAGGCTGCCGCCATCTATCTGTTGGGCGACATGTTCGACTTCTGGTACGAATACAAATATGTAGTGCCCAAGGGTTTCACCCGTTTTTTAGGTAAGTTGTCGGAACTGACGGATATGGGTGTCGAGGTACATTACTTCACGGGCAACCACGACATCTGGGCCTACGAGTACTTGGAAAAGGAGTGTGGCGTCATCCTGCACAAGAAGCCAGAAACCACCGAGATTTACGGCCATGAGTTCTTCTTAGCACATGGCGACGGCATGGGTGACCCCAACAAGTCGTTTAAGTTCATCCGCGCCATCTTCCATAACAAGGTATGCCAGTGGCTCTTCTCTGCGCTGCATCCCCGTTGGGGCATCAGCTTTGGACTGACATGGGCCAAGCATAGCTATATCAAGCATAAGGAGAGGAAGGATGTCTTCTATCTTGGTGAGGACAAGGAGCATCTGGTGCTCTATGCCAAGAAGTATATAGAGGACCATCCCAACATCGACTACTTCATCTTCGGCCATCGCCATATCGAACTGGACATCAAACTGGCGCGAAACACCCGTCTGATGATTCTGGGCGACTGGATCAGTCAGTTTACCTATGCGGTATACGATGGTGAACACATGTTCCTGGAGGAATATGTAGAGGGCGAGAGCCGTCCGTGACATCTACAAACACAAAATACTGAACAAGTCAATGAAAAAGAAAATCGTAACATTCGGAGAACTGCTGCTCAGGTTCTCAAAACCCGGACAGTTGCGCTTGACACAGGGCGACCTGTTTACCAGCAAGTATGGTGGCAGTGAGGCTAATGTCGCCGTGTCGCTGGCTACGCAGGGCGAGGAGGTGACCTATATCACCCGCTTGCCAGACACTCCAGTGGGACATGCCGGAGCCATGAACCTGGCACAGTTGGGCGTCGACACCAGTCAGGTGCTCTATGGCGGCCAGCGCATCGGCACCTACTACTTTGAGCCAGCTGCCGGCATGCGTGCTGCCAAGGTTATCTACGACCGTTCTGGCTCAGCCTACTATGACCTGCAGCCAGGTATGATACCCTGGCGCGAGATACTGAAAGACTGTGACTACTTCCACGTGTCGGGTATCACCGCCGCCATCTCGCAACAGGCTGCTGAGGCTACCTTCGAGGCCCTTGATGTGGCTGATAAGTTGGGTGTCACCGTCTGTTTCGATATCAACTACCGCAAGAATCTGTGGAAGTATGAGGGTGCAGAGCCGCGCAAGACGCTGAGCAAGATGCTGTCGCGCTGCGACATGATGTTTGGCGATGCCATTGAGTTCGACTGGCTGTCACAGCACCCACAGCCCCCCTTTACTGCTACCGATTCCCACTTCCAGATGCAGATGAAGGAGTATGGTGAGTGGTTCGAAGCGTTGCATGCCCAGTATCCGCGTCTGAAACACTGGATGATGGGTATGCGTAACATTGTCAGTTCCAACCACCACACGCTGACGGGTTTGCTATGGACTGACGGCAAGCTGTTGCAGGCTCCCATCATCGACATCCCTGACGTCATAGACCCCGTAGGAGTGGGTGACGCCTTTATGGGAGGTTGGCTGCACGCCATCAGTCTGTTTCCTGACGACTACCAGCAACAGCTGAACTACTCGTTAGCAGCGGCAGCGCTGAAGAACACCATTCCTGGCGACTTCAACCTTTCTACAGAAGAAGAGATATTGGACGTCCTGGAAGGACACCATAACGTATCGACACTCTACAAGACCATCGGGTAAATAAATAAGCGAGGCTCTGAACAGCCTCGCTTATATTATTAATAGGTGTAAACGGGGGAACCGCTTACAGCAGATTCATGGTGTCGGTGGCAATCATCAGCTCCTCGTCGGTGGGGATGACGACAACCTTGACCTTGGAGTCGTCGGCAGAGATGATAGCCTCTTCGCCACGGACGTTGTTCTTCTGTTCGTCGAACTTTACACCCAGGAACTCCAAGCCCTTGCAGACCTCCGAGCGCATGCCTATCTGGTTCTCGCCGACACCAGCCGTGAAGACGATGACATCGACACCACCCATAGCGGCAGCATAGGCACCGATATACTTCTTGATGCGGTAGAAATACATCTCCTGAGCCAGCACGGCACGGGGCTCGCCAGCCTTGGCAGCATTCTCTACGTCGCGCATATCGCTGGAACCGCCAGTGATGCCGGCAACACCACTCTTCTTGTTCAGCAGGTTCGACATGCCGTCAGCATCCAGACCCAGCTTCTTCTCCAGGAAGGTTACAGCACCACCATCGATGTCACCAGAGCGGGTACCCATCACGAGACCCTCCAGTGGGGTGAGACCCATTGAGGTGTCGATGCACTTGCCGTCGAGAACAGCAGCGATAGAACCGCCATTACCGATGTGGCAGGTAATCATCTTGGTACCCTCGGCCTTCATGCCTAAGAACTCCAGGGCACGGGCTGACACATAGCGGTGTGAGGTGCCGTGGAAACCATAGCGGCGCACACCATACTTCTCGTACAGCTCGTAGGGGATGGCATACATATAAGCCTTGGCAGGCATCGTCTGGTGGAAGGCGGTATCAAATACGCCGACCTGGGGCAGACCAGGCATCAGTTCCTTCACAGCGTTGACACCCTTCAGATTGGCGGGGTTGTGCAGAGGAGCCAGGTCAGAGCACTCCTCGAAGACCTTCAGCACCTCGTCAGTGAGCAGCACAGACTTGTTGAACTTCTCGCCGCCATGCACCATGCGGTGACCTACAGCGTCGATCTCGTCAAGACTCTTGATGACTCCAATCTCGGGGTCGGTAAGCAGTGAGAAGATAAACTTCACACCCTCTGTATGCTCAGGGATGTCGTGCATGATCTGCTTCTTCTCACCATTGGCCAGCTTAACCTTCACAAAGGCATTGTCCAAACCTACGCGCTCAGCACCTCCGCTGGTCATCACGCTCTTATCGTCCATATTGTACAGTGCGTACTTGATTGACGATGAGCCACAGTTTAATACTAATATTTTCATATTTTTTTGCTTTTAGCTTTTAGCTGTTAGCCGTTAGCTTGCCAAAAGCCAATAGCCAACAGCCAATAGCGAATTATTACTTCTTGGCGTCCATGGCCTGACAGGCTGTGATGGCAATCATATAATAGATGTCATCGACAGAGCAGCCACGAGAGAGGTCGTTGACAGGACGGGCAATACCCTGCAGCACAGGACCGATGGCGATAGCATCACCCAGGCGCTGTACCATCTTATATCCGATGTTACCAACCTCCAAGTTGGGGAATACCAGCACGTTGGCCTTACCGGCAATGTCAGAACCGGGAGCTTTCTTGGCACCTACGCTGGGCACCAGAGCAGCGTCAGCCTGCAGCTCGCCGTCAATCTTCAGTGATGGGTCGAGTTCCTTAGCCAGACGAGTAGCCTCGACAACCTTGTCTACTACCTCGTGCTTGGCAGAACCCTTCGTAGAGAAACTCAGCATAGCTACGCGGGGCTCCTTGAAGCCAGCAACAGCCTTAGCCATCTGCGCGGTGCAGACAGCAATCTGCGACAGCTGGTTAGCATCGGGCATAGGTGTTACGGCTACGTCAGCAACGACGAGTACACCATCCTCACCATACTGCTTCTGCTTAGAGATGAGCAGCAGACCACCGCTGACACAGGTAATGCCGGGCTGGCACTTGATAATCTGCAGGGCAGGACGCAGCGTGTCGCCAGTCGTTGACAGTGCACCGCTAATCTGACCATCAGCACCCTCGGTCTTGATAATCATACAACCCAGGTACAACGGATTCTTGATGAGTTTGCGAGCCTCCTCAATGGTCATGCCCTTGCTCTTGCGAATCTCTGCCAGCTTCTCTGCCAGCTCTTCGCTCTTGTCATAGTTTTCGGGGTCAATGAGGGTGGCCTTGTCAATGTTTTTCAGTCCCTTCTCCTTAGCCAGGGCTGCTACTTTTGCGGGGTTACCAATCAGGATGATGTCTGCCAGTCCATCAGCCATAGCCTTGTCGGCTGCACACAGAGTACGCTCCTCTTCTGCTTCAGGGAGCACGATGCGCTGCTTGTTACTCTTCGCACGCGCAACGATTTGACTTAATAAATCCATAGTTTGTCTGTTTAAAAATATGTATATGTTTTATGATCTGCAAATGTACTATATTATTCTCAATTTCTTTTTAGCGTTTACGCTCTACATGAGTTCCTGAGTGAGGATGCTCTCCAGCTTCTCTGCAGAGAGACGCAGTTGGAACTCGCTGCGGATGGCTATGCTGATGCTGCCCGTTTCCTCACTAACCACGATGGCTATGCAGTCGCTCTCGTGGGTAATGCCCAGCGCTGCACGATGGCGCAAACCCAGGTGCTTGGGGATGTCAAGATTGTGGCTGACGGGTAGGATGCAGCCTGCTGCCTTGATGCGGTTGCGCACGATGATCATGGCACCGTCATGCAGGGGGGAGTTTTTGAAAAAGATGTTCTCTATCAGCTGTTGACTGATGTTGGCATCGATGTGCTCGCCCGTGGCAACAATGTCGTCCAAGGGTGTGGCACGCTGGATGACAACCAGTGCACCCACCTTCTTCTTACTCATCGACATGCAGGCCATTACGATGGGCATGATGATCTGTTTCAGTTGTTCGGCATTCTGCTTCTTCTCACCATTCGAGAACAGACGGCGTAGGGCACGCATACGCTGGTTGCCGCCCAGGTTGTAAAGGAACTTACGGATGTCCTCCTGAAACAGAATGATGAGGCCGATGACACCCACCGACACCAGCTTGTCCAGGATGCTGCCCAGCAGTTTCATCTCCAGCACGTGCGAGACGACCAGCCAGAAGACGATGAACACCAGGATGCCCATGAAGACGTTCAGCGAGCGCGACTCCTTCATGAGGCGATAGACATAGAACAAGGTCAGGGCGACCAGTACGATGTCGATAATGTCCTTTATTCCAAATTCGAAAAACACGGTTTTACTTGACTATTTTACGATTTACTATTTCACTATCCGTTATTCACTTTTCACGAGCGAAGCAATCTCCACAACCTCCACGGCCTCGCGGACGTCATGGACGCGCAGGATGTTGGCACCCTTCATCAGCGAGATGGTGTTAAGCACTGTCGTGCCATTCAGCGACTCTTGGGGCGTGGTGCCCAGCAGTCGGTATATCATCGATTTCCTGGAGATGCCTACCAACACGGGCAGGTGCAGCATCTGCATGCGCTCCAGCTCCTGCATCACGGCATAGTTCTGTTCCAGCGTCTTGCCGAAGCCGAAACCTGGGTCCAGGATGATGTCCTTCTGTCCCATCGAGCGCAGCGTGTCTACCGTCTCGGCACAGTCCAGCAGCACCTCTTTCATCGTGCTCTTGCGCGACATGTAGATGTAAGGTACTCCCAAACGGCTGACCATCTTGAACATGGGAAGTCCTTCTAACCTTCCCCAAGGGGAGACATCGTGCTTCCCTCCTTTGGATGGGTTGGGTGAGGACCCCACATCGTTGATAATGTCGGCACCAAACTCCTCGACGGTCATGCGTGCCACATCGGGACGGAAGGTGTCTATAGAGACTACGGCATCAGGTGCCTCGCGCCTGACGATGCCCAGTGCGAAGCGTAGTCGCTCCATCTCCTCGGATTCTGACGCTGGCTCGCTGTCAGGACGCGTCGAACAGGCACCCACGTCGATGATGGTGGCTCCCTCGTCCAGTATCTGGTGCGTACGCTCGGCAATCTCTTGCTCCGTCTGCATCCTGCTTCCTGCATAGAATGAGTCGGGCGTGGCATTCAGTATGCCCATCACCTGCGGCGTTTTCAGCTCCAGCAATTTCCCGTTGCAATTCAGCGTATATTCCATATCGACTGCAAAGTTACAAATAAGTAAGAGAAAAACCAAATAAATTTGGATTTTTCCGAAGGGGAGTATTTTTCTTGAGAAAAGTGTTGCGTTACAATAATTTTTTGTACTTTTGCACCCAAATTGAGGAAGAATATGGATATCAAAGAACTCTATAAGCTGTATCAGCAGCATCCGTGTATAACGACAGATTCGCGTAACTGTCCTGAGGGCAGCATCTTTCTGGCCCTGAAGGGTGAGTCGTTTGATGGCAACAAGTTTGCACTCCAGGCATTGGAGAAGGGGTGTGCCTACGCTATCGTAGAGACCTCTCCCGACGTCCCCAAAGGGGCTGAGGGCCTGGCGGACAGAATTGTCGTCGTGAAGGACTGTCTGCAGACTTTCAAAGACCTGGCACGCGAGCATCGTCGCCAGTTTGATATCCCTGTGCTTGGCATTACGGGTACCAACGGCAAGACCACTACGAAGGAACTGATTCGTGCCGTACTCTCGGAGTGCTATAGCGTGATGGCTACGGAGGGTAACTTCAATAACGACGTGGGTGTTCCCAAGACCTTGTTCCGCCTCAATGACGACCACGACATTGCTGTCGTTGAGATGGGAGCATCGCACCCTGGCGACATCAAGACGCTGGTAGAGACTGCCGAGCCTACCTGTGGACTCATCACTAACGTAGGTCGTGCCCACCTGCAGGGCTTCGGTTCCTTCGAGGGCGTCTGCAAGACCAAGGGCGAACTGTATGATTTCTTGATGGCTCACGACTGTCCGCTCTTCGTCAATCGTGACAATGAACACCTGATACAGATGATAGAAGCTAAAAGCCAACAGTTAAGGGCTAATGGCCAACAGCCAGACATCTACTACTATGGTCAGAGCGACAACCAGGATATCCTGATACGTGGCGAGGTTGTCTCGTGTGCCCCCTTCCTCAAGTTCCGCTGGCGCGAGCAGGATGCTGACGCAGACTATACGGGCGAATGGATGGAAGTGCAGACTCACCTCATTGGTGCCTATAACCTTGACAACATGCTGGCGGCCATCACGGTGGGCTATGTCAACAACGTGCCCTTCGAGCAGATTAACCACGCACTGGCCAACTACGTGCCCACCAATAATCGCTCCCAGTTGACAGAGACGGCGACAAACCACCTCATCGTCGATGCCTACAACGCCAATCCTACGTCGATGGCTGCTGCTATCGACAACTTCAAGCGCATGGAGGTGTCGCCCAAGATGGCTATTCTGGGTAAGATGGGCGAACTGGGCGATGTCTCTGACGAGGAGCACCAGAAGGTTGTCAGTCAACTGGAAAATGCCGACTTTGACGAGGTGTGGCTGGTGGGCGAAGAATTTGAGAAGACCTCATCCACGTTCCGCACTTTTCACGACGTCGAGGAAGTGAAAACAGCCATTGCCCAGCAGCAACCACAGCATCGGTACATCTTGATTAAAGGCTCGAATAGCGTCAAACTCTTCCAGTTGCCCGAGCTGCTTTAGCAGGCCGTCTGTAGTTGGGTGCACCTTTTTTATCTATGAAATGTAAGAAAATGACAATTTTCCTTTGTCATTTCATAATTATTGTTTATTTTTGCAGATTATAAAGTGCTCATATGCACCTACTTCCCTTATTGAATACCAAGAACTAAATCATAAAGGACAATGATGAACGAAAGGAAATTACATCGTGCGCAAGATTTGTCGCCTCGCCAAATAATATATTTGGTGCTCGCTTTTCTATTGACTTTGTTAGCCCTATTGCCATCGAAAGTATTGGCAGCGGACAACAAAAACGAGACCATCGTCATCGATGGAATCAGCTATTACGTGTTGCGTAGTGCTGACGACTGGACGCGTCTGGGGCAGTTGGTTACTGAGGCTGGCGGAAAGTCGGATGTCAATGCCATCCTGGATGCCGACTTCACCGTGACCAATTCTGTGGGCTCGTCTACCAGCCCCTACAGAGGTGTCTTTGACGGTAATGGTCATACCCTGACCCTGAATATAGACAATGGTACAAATGATTATGGCGCCCCCTTCCCCGTGGTGGCAGCGACAACCATAAGGAACCTGCATGTGACGGGTAATGTAAAAGGAGGAATACACAGTTCTGGACTTGTTGGTGGCGTAGCTAACAAGCCCACTATCTACTTCGAGAATGTATGGGTGTCTGTCAGCGTCTCTACTAACAGCCGCTATGTGGGTGGCTTCATGGGCCATTGCGGTAATGCCGACATGTTTGTCAACGACTGTCGTTTCGATGGTTCGCTGACCAGCAGCAGTAAAGATCATACCTATGCAGGCGCCTTTATTGGTTGGGGTGGTGAAGGTGGATGGATTTTCCACCGTGCCTATGAAGATGGCGTCTATTCCGTTTCAGGAAGTGCTGGCGGCTTTTGCCGTGACAGCAGTGTTGACAAATGGTGGGGTAGCAATGCCAAGAGTACCCTCTGTCTCTCTTCCCATGACTGGGGTGAGATGAAAGACGCCAACCACAAAAACGTCAAAGACCAGAATGCGATTGTCGAAAGGATGAACGCCGAGAAAGCTGGTTCGTGGCAACTCGTTGGTGGCAAGGCCGTTCCCGTGTTGAAGAAGAACGTGCTGGATGCGACCTTCGAGACCTATGCTCCTGTGCCAGGCACCGAGTCGAATGAGTTGAATGTCCTGAAGATTCCATTCTCGTGCGACCAACAGGTGAAGTGGGTAGAAGTCAGCTATACCGATGAAAACGGCAAGTTCAAGGACCTTGGTCGTACTGAGATGGCCAAGAATACCTATGCTGGCTTTATCAAGATTCCTGCTACCGAGGCACACCGTAACATGACCATCAAGGCTAAGTTGTTGGTGGGTGAGGTGATAACCACCTACGATGCGAAGAACGATGCGGTGATGCACAATCCCCGCAAGCTGTCGGCAGAGATGCTGCGTTTCAAGAAAGACACGCTGTCGTATGCAGGCCTGTTGAGGTTAAAGTGGTACGTCCACGATGCAAAATACAATGATGTCGTTGATGGCGACCAGTTTGTCATCATGCGCTCGTTGACGGGCAAGATGGACGACATGCAGCAGATAGGCTCCGTGGTGATGGACAGCAGCGACTCTATCTATACCTATAACGACGAGACGCTAATCAGTGCGCTGACGCCCCAGATGCTCAGCGACGATGCTCATCAAGTGAAGTATGTCGTGATCCGTGCCTCTGCCCAGCAGTTGTGGGGCGTCAAAGGCAATGTCGCTTCAGCGGCTGTCGACTATTCGGTAGACTTGCTGCACCTGCTGCGCATCCAGGACTATACAGCCAAATGGGAAGACGAGACAGCCCACACTGTCAAGGTCGATTGGCAGTATGCTGATGAGTATGGTGCCGTGTGGGACAGTCGTGCCAAGATGAAGATGATGGTCTCCTCTGTCAACCGTGCTGGTGCACCAGTAGACACTATCGTCTATGTGCTCACCAATGACGAGATGGCAGCATGCAGCAAGGTGGTGACGCTGAACCGCTCCTGTGTGAACTATAAGATAGAATTCCAGATTGATCGCGGTACCTCACAACTTCCCTTAGAAGCTGTATCGTATTTCAAGATATATACTGCGGACGACTGGAGTACCTTTGCCAAAAAGGTTGCCAACGAAATGGGTAATTCACCTGTCAATGCCATGCTGATGGCCGATATCACGGTGTCAGAGATGATCGGTAAGACGTCATCTACCCCTTACAAAGGTGTGTTTGAAGGTAATGGTCACACGCTGACCTTTAACGTGAACAATGGCGACATGGAACGTATTGCTCCTTTCCGTAATGTAAGTAATGCCATTATCCGTAACCTGCACACCAATGGTTCTATTACCACTAGCAGAAAGTTTGCCAGTGGTCTCGTGTCACACGTGCTGACTGGCTCTGTCGTCCTCATTGAGGGCTGCCGCTCATCGATGGAACTCATCAGCAAGGTCAATGGCGATGCTACCAATGGTGGTTTTGTTACTGTCAACTACGGTGGTATGCTCACCATCCGTAACTGCGTGTTTGATGGCAGCTTCAAGGGTGCCGATTGCAACATGAATGGTGGTTTCATTGGATGGAACGAAAGTCAGGCAACGCTGGAGAACTGTTTCTTCACACCCTCCGAAATCAGCACCAAGGTGGATGGCTGTGCCACATGGTCGCGTAATGACAGCAAGGTTACTTTGACCAACTGCTACAGCGCCAAGGAGTATAACGAGTATATCGATTACTTCGTCATTTCATCCATGAACGACTGGAACACCTTTGTTGGAAAGGTGGCTGATGCCAATGGTCAGCGCAGCGTGAATGCCGTGCTGGCTGCAGATATCTCTGTCGGACGGCCTGTCGGCACCAGTACTACTGCACACTTTACTGGCATCTTCGATGGCAATGGTCATACGCTGAATCTGAATTTTATAGCCACAACAGATTATCTTGCGCCCTTCATGTATGTCAAGAATTACACCATCAAGAATCTGCGTGTGGCAGGTGACGTGAATGGTGGGAATTTCGTTTCAGGACTGGTGGGCTATGGCAATATTGAAGGCTCTGGCGTTATCAGCAATTGTTGGGTGTCGGCCACCGTCAAGGGTTATGGTGAAAGAGTCGCTGGTTTCATAGGCTATAATCCCTCAGCCACTAACACCATCACCAATTGTCTTTTCGATGGTAAGCTCATAGGTTCTAACAGTGGCAATAGCTACTGTGCTCCCTTTGCCGTTTATACAAGCTATTCATCCACTAACATCAGCAATTGCTTGGAGAATGGTCTTTACGAGAACTACAAAGCTGTCGGCTTTTGCCGTGACTATACTAATGGTTTCGGCTTTGACTCGAATAACAACTGGAGCTATAATCACATGTCCACTGATGCCACGTCAATGTCTTCTGGAGACCTCGTGGCACGGTTGGGTACCAGCAATTGGCAGTTGAAGGGAGAAATGGCAGTGCCCAAGATGGCTTCTGCCCCCATTGGCAATGCGATTGGTAAGACGGCCGATGAGATTGTCAGCCTGTTAGGTCCTGGCTATTGGACCAAGAATAAAGACGGTCAGGTGGTACCCATCATGAAGAACAAGTCGCAGGTGACCATCAGTACTACCGCACCTCAGTTGCCCACCTTCTATTATGAGAATCTGGGTAAGATTGACGAGAACTCACTCGTCGCACAGACCCAGCAGTGCTCGGTGGTGCTGACGTGGGCCAACCTGACGGATGACCCTGTAGATTATTATGAGGTATGGCGCAGCGATGTGCTGGAACCCGACAACTTCGAAATGATTGTTGGTCAGCTGTCAGAGACCCAGTACGAGGACAAGACCACCTCGCCCGTCCACCAGTATCTGTATAAGGTGCGTGGCGTGAACGACTGCCAGGGACGTACCAGTAGCGACACCAAGGTGGTGCCAGGTCAGTGTGTACAGACTGCCAACATCTCGGGTTTCTTCCACTTTGCGGATGGTACAGGTATTCCTGGCACAGAGGTTATCGCCACCCATCCTGATGGTACTGTCAAGACTGTCAAGACTGACGAGAGCGGCTACTTTATCTTCAACGACCTGCCCTATGTCAACCATACGGAGACCAACTACAAGATTGCTCCCAACCTCAACGGCTTCTCGGACTACAAGACCATTAGCATTGGCACAGCCCCTGGCGGCAATGAGGTCGCCAACGTAGAGTTCGTGATGACCAAGGGCGTCAAGTTCTCTGGCTATGTGCAGTATAATGGTACCAGCATCCCTGTGCAGGGCGTGTCATTCCTCGTCGACGGCTATGAGGTACACCATGCAGGTGGCAAGGTGGTCACTGACCATGAGGGTAAGTTCTCCTTCCACATGCTGTCAGGTGCCCACGACAGCATCCAGGCTGTGAAGGACGGCCACATCTTCTATCGTGGTGGCTACTATCATGAGAACGATAAAGACCCCGACTCTCAGAAAGCCTATACCATTACTGCCGACAAGGCTGGCATCTATTTCTATGACGACACCCGCGTGAAGCTCATCGGACGTGTGGCAGGTGGTAAGGACCAGGGCGAGATACCTCTGGGCAACTCCCTCTCGAAGAACAATCTGGGTGACGACCTGCAGATGGTCTTCGTCTTGGAAGGCGACAACGCCTCACGTCTGGTATGGGACATCCAGGACAAGAACAAGAAAGAACGCGACGAGGAGTTCAAGCACCAGGCTCACGACACGAAGTACGAGTATAAGACGAAGGTGCATACCACCATCAACCGTATGGTGGTAATGCCCGACAAGCATACAGGTGAGTATGAAGTTCTTCTGCCTCCTGTGAAGTGGAAGATTCAGCAGATCAATGCCAAGGGCTATGCTACGCTGTTCCAGGATGGACAGGTGGGCGATGTCATCGACCTCTCCGATTCGCTGACGGCCCATAGCGACACCATCCAGGGTCTGTGGAAGAACGCTGAGCAGGTGGATGTGACGACAGCCATCGTCAACTATCATGCCCAGTATAAGCGCATCTACCACTCGCCAGTGCTCATCGACTATAAGCAGCAGGGCTTCGAACCCTTCGAATACTTTGGTGACCACTACTACAACTTCAAGACCCTGGCAGGCGACAATCAGAAGTTGGCGCTGGCCTATGCCGTCAAGAAGAAAAACTGGCCCGAGGGCAAGAGAGACTCTCTGGAGACCAAGTACACCTTTGGATACCCTGTGTTCAGCATTGACAGGAAATATCCTCTGGACATCTCTGCTACCGAGAAGTACTACTATAACAACAATACCAAGAGCGACACCATCGACGTCATCCACCTCTCTGGTGGTGTGGTGACCATCCACAATGGTATGATGAGCTCTACCCATCAGGACACGCTGCAGCTCGATAGTCTGGGTAGGGGTACCTACCTGTTGGAGGCCGCCCAGGTGCCCTTCCTGCTGACAGGTGAAGATGCCCTGCGCACTGTCACCATGACGCTGAAGATGGACGGCACCTACTTTGAGGCCGCTCCCTTACGCGCGTACATACTTAATATTAAGCAGCTGCAAGGTGCCAAAGAGATACTGAGCTACTCGGCACCACAACTGGTAGACATCCTGCGTGACCCACCTGGAGGTACGTCGAAAGCTACGCTGAGCAAGGGCTCTACGCTGAAGTACTCCTATCAGATGGATATGTCGTGGAATGCTGGCGTGGCATTCACCATCAGTGCCGGCAGTGGTCTGAACAGCTTTACTGGTGTGGTGGCAGCACCGATGGGTGCAGGTGGCGTAGGTGGTTTCAATGTCATTGCCTCCAACTCCCTGTCTACCTCTATCGACCTGGTATGGTCGGGCAGTGGCAATCGCGCCTTTAACTATACGATGACCACTACCGAGGACATCTCGACGAGTAGTGTGAAGACTCTCGTAGGTGCCAATGCCGACCTGTATATGGGTGTCGAGCAGAACATCGTGGTGAAGCCCGCCACGGCCATCCGTGCTATTCCTGACAGTGTCTTCCTCCAGATGGGTGGACAGCTGAAGGCTGGTCGTGCGATAGAGATTGCCCAAGGTCTTGACGACAAGGGTAAGCTGTTGCACCTGGTACGCGACGAGGTCATCACCTATGGTCCCGTCGTCAAGTCGAATTTCATCCATTCCCAGCAGTATATCATCTCCCAGCTCATCCCTTCACTGCTGGAGCAGTGCCGTTCGTTGCTGTTTACGGGCACCAAGGAAGAGGCCCAGCAGCGTGCCGATGCCACTGGCGAGGTGGTCTATTGGTCGAAGGTGGCTCCTGACCATGACAACTTCGGCGCGGATTACGAGGTCATCAAGCCCAGTGGCAAGACTTCCGGACTGATGGTCAACGAGGTTGCCCGCTACCACAATATCATGGTGGCATGGATGGAGATGATAGCCCGCAACGAGGAGGAGAAGTTGGCTGCCAACGAACTGGTGCAGAACTTCGACATCGATGGTGCCAGCTCGCTCAACTATAGCGAGTCGTTCTCCAGCGACTATTCCAACACCAGCTCCTTTGTGAGTCCCATCACCCCGATGACGGCAGGCTATTTTGACAGCACGGCAGGCGATACCGCCCTGGGCGTTGCTGCCATCCTTGGTCCTACTGTTGCCAAGATTCTGAGTTCCGTATTGTCTACAAAGGCTGGTGGCACACAGGGTGCCACAGGTACGGGGCGTGACGAGTCTGGTCGCATGACTGTTGAGGTGGAGGCTATCGGTGTCACCTTCAAGTTTGGCTTGGTACCATCTATGAGTTTCAATGTGAAGCCCAAGCATACCGAGTCGAAGGCCTACAGCCGCAAGGAGTCCTTCACCATCAGCATGGATAAGAACAGCAGTCTGAACGTTGACGTCTATCGTGTAAAGACAGCCTCTGAAGGTTTGAGCGGCTATGGCGTACAGGATGTGTTTGTCAGCAACAACTTCTTCGAGCAGACGGACTATAACTACGAATACCTGAAGCGCGAGATGGACCTCAAGAACTATACCCACTCGACGAGTTTCGTCTATCGCACCCGTGCTGGTGCCACCTGTCGTCCTTGGGAGGGTGAGCGTGTCACCAACTTCCACAACCCAGGAACGATGTTGGACGAGCGTACCAAGAAGATAGAGAACCCCGTCATCAAGATGGACAAGCAGAGCGTCAGCGGTGTGCCCTTCGGCGAACCCGCCCGCTTCAAGGTCTATCTCTCTAACGAGAGTGAACAGCCCGAGGCTGCCCATCCATACTTCAGCCTCTATTCCTCCGACTTTGCGAATCCCCATGGTGCCAAGATGTACATCGATGGTGTGCCCCTCTCTGGTAGTGGGCGCACTGTCGAGGTGTCGCCAGGGCGTGTCACCGAGAAGACCCTCGAGGTCTATGCCAGCGAGGAGTTCGACTACACAGGACTGCGCATTGGTCTCATCTCGCTCGACGACCTCAAGACCTTCCAGGAGGTGGCCTTCGACGTACACTACCTGCAGACGGCAGGCTCTATAGCTATCACGACACCTGGCGACCAGTGGATCATGAACTGTGACGCTCCGCAGGATAGCGAGAGGGGTTGGTATCTGCCTGTCATCATTGGCGGCTTCAACAAGAACCAGCATAACTTCGACCATATCGAGTTCCAGTATAAGGAGTCCGCCCGTGGCGAAGACTACTGGACCAACCTCTGCGGCTACTATGCCGACTCTACCATCTATGCCGCTGCCAGCGGTACCAAGGAGATGATTCCTGAGAATGGCAACATCACCACACGCTTCTTTGGCGAGGGTAAGGTGATGGAGAAAGCCTACGACCTGCGTGCTGTACTGTTCTGCAGAAACGGCAACTCGTTCCTGACGAACTCGTCAAAGGTGCTCAGCGGCGTCAAGGACACCCGTCGTCCGCAGCTCTTTGGTCGAGCCGACCCCAAGGATGGCATCATGAAAGCAGGCGATAACATCATTTTCAACTTCTCCGAGAATATCGAGTGTAACTACCTCCAGGCCACCACCAATTTCGAGGTGAAGGGCGAGACCAACGAGGCGGCCATCCAGGAAGCCCCTGCACTGCAGTTTGGTGGCAAGGGCTATGCCGAGAGTGAGGCTCGTCGCAACTTTGCGGATAAGAATGTGACCATCGAGGTGATGATCAAGCCCGACGATGTCAACGAGGACATGCCTATCTTCTCGCACGGCAGCGACGGCAACCGCCTGGAGCTGTGGCTCACCAAGAAGAAGACGCTGAAGGCTGTCGTCGACGACATGGAGAAGGAGAGTCAGGTACCTATCGGTACCACGGGCTACCAGCGTGTAGCACTGGTACTCGACAACGAGCGTAAGATGCTGTACATCTATAGTAAGAACCTCGACGACTCGCTCTCGAATGTGGTATATAGTGGCTACGGAACGCTCATCTTTGGTGCCAACAAGCAACAGGGCACCTCCACCCGCAGCTTCTTCAAGGGCCGTATGCTGCAGGGCCGTGTGTGGAACCGTGCCCTCGACCTCATCACGCTCAACAGCTATGGCAACATGCTCCTGACGGGTTACGAGAAGGGACTGGTCGACTACTACCCGATGAATGAGGGTAAGGGCGACTATGCCAGCGACTATGCACAGGGTGCTAACCTGCTATTGGAGGGTGCCTCGTGGGCACAGCCAAGGGGTATGTCGCTGAGGTTCGACAAGACACAGCCTCAGGACCCCGAGAAGCTCAAGGGTGTGCAGGTGAAGAGCGACTACCTGTCTCGTGACGATGAGAAAGACTATACGCTGATGTTCTGGTTTAAGACCAACGAGCCTGATGGCACACTGCTCTGCAATGGCTCTGGCTACAAGACAGACGTCAATGCCAAGGAGAAGTTCTTCATCGGCATCGAGGACAAGACACTGAAATATCGTACCAACGGTCGCGAATATACGTTGGGCGACAACCTCTGCGACGACGGATGGCACCACTACGCCATGACTGTCAACCGCGAGCGCCAGGTCGCCAGCATCTATGTGGACAACCTGCTGAAGGCACAGTTCTCTACCGACTCGCTGGGCGGCATGACGGGTCCTCGCTTCTTCCTGGGCAACATGGTATGGCAGGAAGAGGGTATCAACAGCGACCTCATCAGACAGAAGAATGCCCTGACGGGTTATATCGATGGTCTGACACTCTTCGGACAGGCACTGCCCCTCACACTCATCTACCGCTACAGCACCAAGTCGCCTGGCGGCAAGGAGAAAGGTCTGATAACCTATGTCGACTTCGACCATCAGGAGCGCCAGAAGAGTGGTGAACTCACCCTCGAACCTTATGTGCTGAGCAAGGTGGTGAAGTATGACGACGATGGTAAGGAGAGCGAGAAGCGCGACACCGTCTTTGTGGATCCTGTCGACCAACTGCTGGCTCGCGTCGACCGGAACAATGGTGCTCCTGTGCAGGCCTACGAGGAGCTGCGCAACCTGAACTTCAGCTTTGTGGGTCGCGACAACCAGCTGATGGTCAACATCGACGAGATGGACCGCCGCATCAACAAACGCAACGTCTATGTCACCATCTCCGACATCCCCGACAGGAACGGTAACCACATGGCGTCGCCCAAGACGGAGACCTTCTTCGTGAACCGCAACCCGCTGACCTGGTCGAGCAAGCGCTGCAAGGAGACGCTGGATGCTGGCTTCGAACACCAGCTGCGACTCACCATCGTCAACCAGAGTGGTGCACCGCATACCTACACCATCGAGAACCTGCCTCGCTGGATGACCCTCGACAAGACCAGTGACGTCATCGAGGCACAAGGCGAGGACGTGGTGACCTTCACCATCAGCAAGGATGTCAACGTGGGCAACTACGACCACATCATCTACCTGACTGACGAAAATGGACTCTCGGAAGCCCTGCTGTTGGAGATCACTGTCGAGGGCGAGCCTCCTTACTGGGTTGTCAGACCCGAGCAGATGCGCTACTCGATGAATGTCGTCGGACAGGTCTATGTCGGCGGTACCATCGTCACCGATTCGCGCGACAGGGTAGGAGTCTTCGACGAGAAGGGACGCTGCATGGGTAGCAACTATGTGAAGTACGATGCCGAGACGGGTCGTAGCATGGTCTACCTGACCATCTATGACAATACCACGGTGGCTACCCCGCTGTTTTTCCGACTGTGGCACCATCGTACGGGCAAGACCATGCAGCTGACGACCTCCGAGAATATCAAGTTTGGCGACCAGTCCATCGTGGGTACCATCGACAACCCCATCCTGATGGATGCCAACGACCTGTACCTGCAGAAGATGGTGCTGGAAGAGGGTTGGAACTGGGTATCATACAATGTCAACAACGCCTCCCTCAGTCGTGTGTCTTCTGTGCTCAGCGCATTCCCGTGGCAGGAGGGCGACATCATGACTGAGGACTCGGAAGACCTCACGCTGGTCTTCAAGGATGGCAAGTGGCTGAGCAATTCCAACAAGAACATCGGCGAGGTGAGCCTGTCGCCCGAATACTGCTACCGTGTCAAGGTGCAGGAATACCACGTCATCGACATCTGGGGTACGAGTCTCAGAGATCCCGAGCAGCGCACCATCCATGTCAAGGAGGGATGGAACAGCATTGGCTACACGCCGATGGTGAACCTGCCCATCTCTACGGCGCTCACAGAGTACTTCAACGAGGCTACTCCTGGCGACGTCCTCAAGAACCAGCACGAGTTTGCCATGTTTGCCAGCGACGGCGCAGGCGGTGGCGAGTGGCTCGGCACCCTGGAGTATATGAAGCCTGGCGAGGGCTACATGCTCTTCCGCCAGCGCAAGGGCAGCAGCTCGTTCCGCTATCCGTACTATGAGCCAGGTACCACCTTCATCGACATCAGCAGCTCTACAGGCAAGGCGTCACGCTTCGCCACCACCATGAACATGGTTGCCAAGGTCGATGGCGTGACCCTCGAAGACGGCGACCGCCTCGTGGCTTATGCCAATGGCGAGGTGGTAGGCAGTCAGGAGGCGATGACTGACAGCGACCAGCTCTTCTTCCTCTCCATCGAGGGCGAGGGCGCCACACCGCTGACCTTCGCCATCGAGCGCCAGGGCGACATCGTTGCCGCCACGAGCGAGGTGATGACCTACGAGGCCGACGGCATCAAGGGTACCCCTGCTGCGCCCACGACAATCAGTTTCGTGGCTGTCGACCAGCTGCCGCAGGATGGCTGGTACACCCTGCAGGGCATCAAGTTACAGAATACTCCCACCCAGCGTGGTGTTTACATTTATAACGGACATAAACAAGTAATCAAATGAAAATAGGAAAGTATTGTATGCTGCTGGCAGTCCTCACCATGCTGTGGGGCTGCTCGTCAGACAGCGATGATGGCGACAAGTTGGAGGGCTCTTCCTTTGCCCCAGTGGAGAAACCGTCTTGGACCATTGACATGATGGCCAACGACCCCGTGCCCACATGGCAAGCCCCCGACCCGTCGAAGTATGAGAGTTCGATGTTTATCATGGTGTGCCTCGAAGAGCAGCTGGCACGTTACGCCAGTGACGACGACATGATGACGGTGCTCATCGGCGACGAGTGCCGTGCCAAGCCTGCCCCACTTCACAAGTCCGACAGCGGTAAATGCTACTTCGTCCTGAAGATAGACGGCAACAGTACCGAACGCGACGTGTCGTTCTCGCTGTGCTACTATGCCGCCAAGATTCATCATCTGTTTAAGTTGAGCGCCACACAGACCTTTGCGTCCGACATCACCTATGGCATCGACGAAGACTTCGTACCGCAGCTGATAAAGGGCAGCTCGCGCTATCCCGTACAGGGCGACCTGACAGTCAAGCTGCCCGACACTGCTCCTTTCACCCCCAGCGACGACGACTTCGTGGCAGTCTTCGTGGGCGACGACTGTCGTGGCGTGGGAACGGTAGGCCAGCCCTTCACCGTCTTCCTCACCAGTGCCGGCGAGACTCCCCATGTGCGCTACTACAGTGCCCAGAAGGGTGGGGTATATACGTTCAAGCAGTCACTCACCATCGCTGCGGGTGACAGCAAGGAGGTCACCCTCTCGTTCTGAAGAATAATAAACCCTGTTGCTGGTGGGTAGCATCACGATGCTGACCAGTTGTAAGCAAGACGCTGACGACTTCCTCAAGAAGCCCTATAGCGTGACTGACGACGACCGCATCCGCTATGCCGAGGGGCAGCTGGGCATCACCATCGACAGACAACAGGACTGGACCATGAGTCAGCAGTATAGCATCAAGGTTACTGCCAATGCAGCCCTGCAGAACATCGCACAGGTGACCATCCTCGATGGCAACCCCTATGTCGACGTCACCAACCTGCTGGCTGTGCAGTCTGTCACCAACGACCAGACGGTGACCATGACGTTCCGCGCGCCTGCCGTTGCCAACCAGTTATATGCTGCCTGCATCACCAAGGACGGACAGTGCATCGCACGACCTTTCACCCCTGGTGAGGACACGTCGCTGTCGTTCGACGACGCTTCCGAACAGGCTAAGGCTCCTGCCCTGCACCGCGCTGCTGATGCTTTCGGCACTGATTTCATCATCAACCCGCCCGTCTATATTGAGGAGACCATCAAAGACTTCTACAGCTTCCGCAGTGCGGTGTGTAAGATTCTGCCCGAAGGCCAAGACAACAGCTCGCTGGTTGGTGCTTCCGAATACCTCAATACGGTACAGGTGCGTCGCAACCCCTATGCCACTTATAGCCTCTCCCTGCACTTCATCAGCGGCGATGGCAGCGACGAGGACAACATCTGGTACGACTGGTACCCTGAGGGACAGACTGACAATATGCAGCGCTACCTCATCGTAGACAGCTACCAGGACAAGGACATCCCCAAGCGCGAAGAGAAGAACTCGTATGCCCTGACAGGTCACAACCTGTATGCACGCGACGGCAACAAGAACATCACGGAGTTCATGGGCGGCGACATCCTCGACTTCCACCTGGCACGTGGCATAAATCCTTTCGACGAGACCGGCAGACAGCGTGTCAAGGTGTTTATGCTCAACGGCTATGTCTTTGTGGCCTGCGAGGATGGCGACGACTGGGACTATAACGACCGTATCTACTGGATGCCCTACGGACAGGACCGCGTTGAGAAGGCTACCGTTGTCCCCGTCAAGCCTGAGCCCACCATACCGCAGGTGTGGACGTATGCCTGGGAAGACAATACCATGGAGGGTGAAGACCGCTGCGACTACGACATGAACGACTGCGTCATCGAGGTCAACGAGAAGGCCGACGACCCCACTATGCTCGAGATAACCATCGTGGCACTGGGTGCTACGCGCGACTTGTGGCTGGGCTTCGAGAATAAGAATGGCAAGACGATAAGTGATTACCAGCCTGTCTTTGCAGAGGGCGATCGTTCACAGGATGCCAATGAACTGCATAAGCTGATGCGCGCCAGCTCGGGTGAGATGGTCAACACGGGTAACGGTACTCGCACCGTTGAACCCTTCAAGGCCACCGTTAAGAAACCTGCAGGCTTCGACTTCCAGACGTGTTCCTTCGTACTCGGTGCCAAGGTCAGAAAAGAGATGCAGGGAGCCTATGAGCACGACTTCTACATGCTCCACGTCTCTACAGCAGGTACCGACCCCCACGGCATCGTCATCCCCGGCAAGTGGCAGTGGCCCGTCGAGCGCATGCGTGTCACCGAGGCCTACCCTGACTTTGGCAAGTGGGCCAGCGACCATACACAGGCTAAGGACTGGTATAAGCGTCCTGAGCAGGGGAAGGTCGTCAACAACAAGTAATCAACTCATCAACCAACAATGACACAGATTAGCAGATACTCTCTCACGCTGATTGTTGCTGCCGCCATTATCATAGAGGTGTTAGGAGCGGCGCAGTATTTTATGGCGCGCAGCGGCGCCCGCAACGAACTGCTGGCAAAGGCCCAGCGCGACATGCAGGAAAGTCAGCGTGTCGCCATGGTAAAAACAGAGGTGGAAACGGCACTGAAGAATGCGGAGCACAGCATCCACCTGACGCTGGGCACTCCCGAGACCAGCTATAGCATTGCTGCCCGCATCATCCAGGTCAATCCGCACATCATCGGCGTGGGCGTGGCCTTCATCCCCAACTACTACAAGGACAAGGGCCGCCACGGTCTCTTCATGCCCTACACCTACGACGACCAGCCCAGCATTGCCAGCAAGGGCAAGCGTACGGGCAAGCCCCACATACGCACGCACATCCCGTCGCTGGACTATACACAGCGCGACTGGTACAAGACGGCTATGGCTGGTCAGCGCCAGTGGACGGAGGCGTATGTCGGCGAAGGTGGGCTCAGCGTGCTCATGTGCACCTATTCCATTCCCGTCACCGACAAGAGCGGCCGTATCGTTGGCGTGCTCTTTGCCGACGTGACGATGGAGGATGCCACCATCATGATGAGCAAGTTGAACCATGGCATCCGCAAGAGTGGTATCGTCACGCTGGGCATCCAGCTTATCAGTTTTCTGCTGCTGTCGTTCATCATCTGGCGTGCCGTGGTGGCTTCGCGCCGCTACAAGGCTCGCTATGTAGACCCCGAGAAGAACCATCTCATCGAACAGGTGGAAAAGATGCGCCAGGTCAACACGCGGCTCACCAAGCGCAACCAGGAGTTGGCACAGCGCGTTGCCGAGATGCAAGCGCGTCTCAACTCGCAGGTTCAGCAGCGTAGCGACCAGCACTGGTTCGGATAGCACTGCTGCCCGCTATGCCCACAATTCCTGGAGCACGCTGAGACTTCTCAGCTCTGGGAATTGTGGTATGTGCAGGCGGTAGTATTGCACCAGCACGTCGACAATGCGGTTGCGCTCCTGGTGCGACAGTCTGAACAGGTGCATCGTGGGAAAGTCCATGCGCATCAGCAACTGTATCATGCCCGCCTCCTCAGGTTGCAGGAAGTCGCGATGCAGGGGTGCCGTGTTGCAGAACCGTGCCTCCCTCAAATCAAAGAAGACATCACCCTCTCCTCCAATACTCCCCTCTCTTTTTGGAGAGTTAGGAGAGGGGTCGTGGGTGAGGTCTAAGTTCGGATAGAACCCTAAAAACCTGCTCATGTGCATCAGGAATGTCAGGTGGAAGTTAGCATAGCCCGCAGGTGCCGCGTCCAACCACTGCATCGAGTTGCTGATATAGGTAAAGAGCAACTCGTCCTGCTGTTCGGAACGTAGCGCATGGTACAGGAACTCAGCGGTAAACAGGGCAATCGCCAACTTCTCGGGCGAGAAGGGTATCGACGCATAGGCCGTCAGCAGACGGGCGTCCTTCAGCTTCTGCAACTGGTTGCGCTGGCGCACGTCACACTCCACCTCCAACAGCGTCATGGGTTGGAAGTACTGCTTCTTCAGTCTGCCCTTCGCCGTCTTCGGAATGGGTACGGCAAACGACAGCCTACCCTCCTGACGGGTAAACATCTCCACAATCAGGCGCGACTCGCCATACTTGAAAGAATGGAGCACGATGGCCTCTGTCTTCACTAACATGAGGACAAAGTTACGAAAAATTTCGTGTTTAGCACGTGGAGTAAGAGAAAAAATGGCGGGAAGATGCAAAAAATAGTTAAAAATTAGGTGTGTATACACAAATTCTTCATTCTTCATTCTTCACTCTTCACTTTATTTTGTACCTTTGCACCCGCTTTTGACGTTTCGTAAATCGTAAATGGTCAAATAGTAAATACATTTGGTCCCTTCGTCTATCGGTTAGGACGAGAGATTTTCATTCTCTAAAGAGGAGTTCGACTCTCCTAGGGACTACGAAATCTGGCATCTGCACAGCCAAGTGCTACCAGCAATGGGGACACGGTGTCAGAGGGCTTCGAAAGAGGTCCGCCCAGGGCAGTCCGCAAGAGACGCAAGACCCACAAGCTTTACATTAACTTTTTAAACAACAAAAACAAAAATGGCAAACCACAAGTCAAGCCTGAAGAGAATTCGTCAGGACAAGAAAAAGGCAGAACACAATCACTATTATGCCAAGACCATGCGTAACGCAGTGCGCAAGCTCCGCGCTATGACCAACAAGGACGAGGCTACCAAGCTGTACCCCGCAGTACAGAAGATGCTGGATAAGTTGGCTAAGAACAACGTCATCCACAAGAACAAGGCTGCCAACATCAAGTCAAGTCTGTGCGCTCATATCAGCCAGCTGTAAAATGCACCTGACAAGACTGAAAAGCATAAAAAGTCGCTACCCCCGCGGTTAGCGGCTTTTTTTGTTGCTCAGCGTGTTGTTTTTTGTAGTTTTTTAGCACTAAAAGCTACGCTTTATCGCTATTTTTTTCGTATCTTTGCATCCAAATTGCAAAAATAGAACAATGACAGAAGAACAACAGAATCAAGAACAGAACTATTCCGCGAGCAATATTCAGGTGCTCGAGGGTTTGGAGGCCGTTCGCAAGCGTCCGGCCATGTATATTGGAGACATCAGTGAGAAGGGTCTCCACCAC
>OMQN01000079.1 GCA_900313235.1 uncultured Prevotellaceae bacterium
CTACATCACTGACCATCTGGGAAGTACGAGAAAGGTGGTGGACAGCAACAACAACGTCAAAGAGACCATCAACTACTATCCTTTTGGCAGTGAGATGAAGATGCAGGATCCTGCACAGATGGCTGGCGACACTTGGCAGCCCTACCGCTTCACAAGCAAGGAGCTGGACAATCAGAACGGCTTGAACTGGTACGACTTCGGTGCCCGTTGGTATGACGTTGCTGGTATTCCGATGTGGACGAGCGTGGATCCGCTGGCGGAGAAGTATTATCCCTTTACCCCATATTCTTATTGTGCAGGAGACCCTGTGAATAAGTTTGATCCGGATGGAAAAAAGATAAGGATATGTAAGAAAGATCAAAAACAGGTTCTTGGCTATATAAATAAATTAGCTCAAGGAACATTTGCTGTTGATAAAGGCGGTTATTTATATTTGAAAAAAGAATCAAATGCAAAAGGTTTTTCAAAAACCTACACACAATCACTTATCAATGCAATTAATAATAAAGAGAACACTATAAATGTTTTTGTTGACGATTATTATATCGACAAAAATGGCAACAAACAGGATATATCAAAAAAAGGTGAAGGTGTGACAAAAGAGTTTCATAATGGCGATTTTTCTGTGGTAATCTCAGGGAAATCTTATGACAACTTGGTAGATAAAGATGGAAATAGTATATCAGACAAACCCGAATACATTTTAGCTCACGAAATAGCAGGGCACGCTGAACCTAACATGAATAACAAGAACACTGAGACGTTAGTTAATGCTGTGGAAATTGAGAATATTATAAGGAAAGAAACTAACGAAAAAGAAAGAAAGGAGGAACCAAATCATGTACAGTAGTGTTTTTTTCTCTGTGATATTGCAATGTCTTCTCAACTTATTGGGATGTTGGCATATAAATGGAAGTTTATCTTATCGAATTACTGAAGAAGGAGATACTGTATTTATTTCCAAAGAATCTGAAAACGTTTCACCTCAAGTGACGTTTTTATATAGTCATAAAGGCAGCATAAAATATGGTGATGGTAATTTTGTCTGTTTTAGATGGCAAGAGATTCCTGAGAATCGTATTAAAATAACTTTTTTCCATGACAGCGCTACGAATCGAATTCTTTCAGTTCAAAACACAGATGATAGGTTAGAATTGTGGGAAAATAAGGATAGTGATAGTGTTAATAAGTACATAATGAGTAAGACTGATTATATTATAGAAGAATATAACGGTAAAAAACTGAAAGTTACCAAGGAGGAATATAAATATCTTATGAATAATAACCCATTCAAAGATTTGCAGTGTTACGTTGCTGTAGGTCGTGAGAATGGTAGTAAGTTACAAATAGGAGGACAAGAGTATCTAGAAGTAATTCATCAACAACCCGATACGCAATTTGTTGTATTTGTAAAAAGTTCTATCCACCAGAAAAATATCCCTTGCTATCTGATAACAATCAGAGCGAATGGGAATGGCAAAACTTATGCAAACTATATTAAACATGTCAAGATAAAAAATAAGTAACAATCAAAGGGACTCTAATTTTGCGCTCGATATAGATTATCAGTGAAGAATTTGCTTAATCCCGGCCAATTCCCTACCTTTGTTGTTAAAAGGAGGAAAAGGCCGACAGGAAAGGGAACCTATCATCGGGACAACAGTCCTAGAGTCTATAACCTGTCTTAGTCCTTCCTGTTTTAGTTGCAAAGTCCAGATAGAATGCCAGCGGCACTGTAGCCTATTTAGAGTCCAAGACCAGACAACTATTGGCCAATTCCTTCATTATTTAACGGTACAAAGGTATGAAAAAAATCTTTATCGGCATCGATTTTTCCAAAGAAAAGTTTGATGCAACCCTCATTAAGGCTGAGGGACTGAAGGAATGTGCCCCTAGTGCGCACGAAGTGTTTGACAACAAAACATCCGGCTTCCGTCGTCTGGTTAAGTGGGTGAAGGCCCAATCCGAGGGTTTTCCGATTGACTCTTGGCTCTTCTGTGGCGAGAATACTGGAGGCTACAGTATAGGCCTAAGCAACTACCTTTATGCCTCTGCTTACGACATGTGGCTGGAGTGTGCCTACAAGATTAAGCACTCTGTAGGTCTCCAGCGTGTAAAGAACGATAAGGCTGACTCTAGGGCCATCGCTGAGTATGCTATGCGTAACCACGACAAGATGATACCGTATAAGCCTCAGAGTGCCTCGCTGACGTGTCTGAGAGAGATTTTCTTGTATCGTCACAGCCTTGTCCGTCAGAGGGTGTCATTGCAGGTTAGAAGGGACGAAAAGCGGCTTACACAAGAGAAGTCGGATGTCAGGGCTTTCATGTCCTTTACCAGCAAGCATCTCATCACGGAGGTGAACAAGGCCATTGCTAAATGCGACCAAAAGATAAAGGACATCATTGCTGCTGATGACGAGCTCAGGGAGATCTTCGACATCATCACCTCCATGCCAGGCATTGGCATACAGAACGCGACATGCCTGATGGTCTATACGGACAACTTTCAGAAGTTTGACATGAATGCAAGGAAGATAGGCTGCTACTACGGCATAGCGCCGTTTGGGCGGCAATCAGGAACCAGTGTCAATAGCAGGCCACAGGTCAGCCCGTTTGCCAACAGGATGATCAAATCCTTACTCTCACAAGCAGCACTCGCAGCCATCAGATTTGACATGAATGTATACAACTACTATCAACGTCTAAAAGAACGTGGCAAACATCCTCTGCTGATACACAACAATATCAAGAACAAGATGCTGCACGCATTGGTTGCAATGGTCAGGGACAGAGTGAAATACAACCCTGATTATGTCTATCGGACTAATAAGGAAATTGCCTAATCAGCAAAATGTTAAATATATAGTTAAATATCAATTAATGTTTGGAATTTAGCATAGAATGCAGGTTTGATTGAAAAATCAGATTTCGCACAATAAGCAATAAGGCTAAGTCAATCAAAAACCTGTCCCTCTGATTGATGATGGGGATGCCCAGATTAAGAAATCAGGATAAAACGGCTGCCACCAGTGTATTGGGTGTCAAGCGTCAAACTGCCTCCCATGAGCTCGACGACGCGGCGACAAAGGAAGAGCCCAAGGCCAAGTCCATCGGTAAACATGTCGAGCTTGGTAAATTTTTCAAATACGAAGTCAGTCTTGTCGGAAGGAATGCCAGATCCTGTGTCTTCGACAGTGAAACGCACGGTGTCGCCGACGGCATCAATGCGCAGGGTGACACTGCCCTCACGGGTAAAGTGGAGGGCGTTGAAAAGAAGCTCCGTGAGAACAATGAGCAAATGATGGCGGTTGGTTTTGACAGTGACCGTATCAGCGACATGACTGTCCAAATGCATCTCGACAGCAGGCGTAATGAGGCTGCTGGCATTGTCAAAGGCCTCACGGGCCAGCTCATTGCAGCTGACGATATCATCGGTGCTGATGGACTGATGGCTTTCGATGAGTGAGGCGGTGAGCAACTTACTTACCATATAGTCGAGGGCATTGGTTTGTACGTACATGGTCTCGACAATCTGCTGTTTCTCATCATCAGTAATTTCCTCATTGTCACGCAGAATCTGTGAGAAGCCGTGAACGATGTTGAGCGGTGTTCGTATCTGGTGCGACATGTCCTGCATGAACTGCGTCTTCTGTTCGCTGGCCTCACGTGCCAACAGAGTGGCCTGTTCCAGTTCCTTGGTACGCTGTTCGGTTTCCTGTTTCGTCTGTTCTGCATCTCTGATGTGCTGGCTAATGCTACGGCGCATCTGGCAGAAACTGTTTTGCAACTGACCTATCAAGTCGGTACGTTCGCTGTGCGGCAGTGTTTTCTCATAGTTACCGTCGCCTATCTGCCGTAACTCGGCAGCCAGCAGGCCCAACGGCTGTACGACATGTCGCACAATACGTTGGCACCCCAGAGCGAGCAGTAGGAGTCCTATCAAGAGTAAGGGTAGCAGGATGTAGTTCAGCCTGTTGTATCCACGCAACATCTCGTTGGAGGGACATACCAATGCCACACTCCACTGCGTTCCCTCCAAGGGGCGATAGAGTACGATGAGCTGACGGCCGTCAAGGTTGACATCCATGTGACCAGTACGTCCATTGGTCATCTCGTAGCCCAATGTCACGACGTCGGGATTCTCTCTGGGGTCGGTGCCTGTGAAGATGGACTGTTTCAGCACCTTTGTGGTGTCAGGGTGTACAAAGTAATGGCCATCGGCACCCAGCATCATAAAGTAGGAATTCTCGTAGGGATGCTCGGCGGTGATTGTCTCCGTCAGTTTCCTCAGCGACAGGTCGGTGGAGATGACGCCGATGAACTTGCCCTTTCCGTCGTACAGCGGCACACAGTAAGAGGCTATCATCTCAGGACTGGACAGTGTACCTGCGTTGTAGTCATCAAATGGGTCCACCCAGCAGGCGGCATTCTTTTGGCGTGGTGTCTTGTACCATACCTTGTTATAATAGTCATAGTCAGCCTCACGCACCGTAGCCACTGAATCCTTCTGTGATTCCTTCTTGTTGTCGATGCGTACGGAATAGGCCGAGAATCCATAGTCCTCACCGGGATAGTAGTCGGGTTCCATGGTGATGGAACAGCCATTGACATGTGGATGGTTGGCGACGATGCGGTGTGAATACCACAGCAGGGAGTCCTGCTGGTGGTTGAGGTTGACGAGCCACAGGATATTTCGCGTGGCCGTCTCTAACTCTAGCATTTGTCCCTTTACACGCAGAGCCGTGTTGTCCAACACATGCGAAGCCTCGTCGATGGCCTCCTGACGGATGATGCCACGCGACTGCCAGTACAGGAATCCAAGCGACAGCGTGAATATCAGCATGACGACGAAGAGAATGTCCAGACAGAGCATAATCGCCAGCGACTTTCGTATGTGTTTTCGCATCTCTAACATGGGCATTCCTCCTCTTTCATATTTTTCCTGTCGGCAATGTCGAGCAGGTTGCCCAGCAATTCGGTGGTCGTCTCGGTATATCGGCCAATCTTATCGGCCATATGGCTACATTCCTCAGCATCCATGTCGGCAATATGCTGACGGAATTCACCCACGGTGGCGTGGATACCCTTGACCGACTGTTCCATGCGGTCACTCATGTTCAGGATGACAGCATCTTTCATACGATCAGCCTCACGGGCTTGTTCGTAGGCCAGTTTCAAATCTTCGTTGCGCTGACGTAGCGCATCGGTCAGTTGGGTAATATGGGCGATGTGCAGTCCTATCTTCTCCTGCATCTGCCGGAAGGTGTTCTGCACGTAGCCCACCTCATCGGTGCGGTGACTCTTCTCCACAGGAACATCAAGCTGGCCTTCAGCCATGCTATGGGCTTCGTCCACCAAACGCTGCAAGGGGCGTAGTTGTCGGTGACTAATGAACAGGCAGAACAATGCCAAGAGCACCAGACCTGTCAGGCTGATAATAATGGTATAGCGTAACAGCGAATTGTAGGAATTGAAGATGTCGCTCTCCGGACAGACGATGGCTACGCTCCATCCGGCATTCTCAAAGGGGTGATAGAAGATGAAGTTCGGCGTGCCGTCAACGCACATTTCGCTATGGCCAGCATGGCCCGTCATCATCGATATGGCTGCCAGATGGGCATCGTTGGTCACGTCGGTGTAGGCCTCGTTGAAGTGTGCCTCATGTTCTTTCAGCGTGTTCTCGGGGTGGATGATGAGGTGACCATCGGTGCTCATTACCGTAGCGTGCGAGTTGGGGAACGGTCGCAGCGAGAGTATAAGGTCAGAAAACCACTTCATTGAGATGTCTGTTGACAGTACACCGACGAGCTCACCACTGCTGTTGTGCAGTGGCATGCCGTATGACGTGATGATGGATGTCTCACCCTGGTCGCCATCTATGTATGGGTCTATCCATATAGGTTTGTTAAGGTGCAGCGGTGCGAAGTACCATTTCTCCCGTGTGTATGGCTGTCGTCCGCTGTTTATCGCCACACGAATCACTGAAGAGTCGGCATGGGTGCTATAGGCATATACCTCATGGTAAGTACCATACTGAGGATAGACACCTGGCTCGAAGGCGACGGCACAGCCCTGAATATGGGGATTGGTAGCTACCAGCTGCCGACAGAGGCTATCCATGATTTCCGGCTGGTTCAGGCGCTTCTCAATGGTCCAGTGCATGCTGCGCGTTGCCGTCTCCACCTCACTCAGCGTATTGTCGATGCGAAGCTCAGTGGTGCGCAGCGTCTGACGCGCTTTTTCCATTGCCTCATGATAGATGGATTGACGGGCATGGTGGAACATGATAAAGAGAGCCGTGACGAAAAGCAAAGAGACGAATCCGACAACCCATACAACGAGTTGTGTGGTCAGCGAATGTCGTGATTGTTTCTCGGTCAGTCTCCTCATCAGTTGCAAAGTTACAACATTTTTTGAAACAACTAAATGTTTTCACTTCTTTTTTCAAAAAAAATTGCAATAAATTCGTGTCCATGAAAAACAAGGTTCACGCCTAACGCTCTGTGATAGTGAACGTTAGGCGTTGTCAATCAAAGGAACAGGTCTGATTGATCCTATTTATTAGATGCCGGGCGGCTAAAGGGGTGGGGGCGAAATTGCATTGGGCTTTCTCGACGACTATCAAAAAAGGCTTTCAATAACCCACCAAGTGGAAGCTCTAACTTGGAATCTCCTATTTTTATATGGGGGGTGACAATAGGCTCGGTAGTCCACTTGCCATTCATGGGGTTGACATATCGTCGAACGCCCAAATTGGTGCCAAACGTTTTGCTAAAACGAATATCTGCATAACCGCCATAGGTGCTATTGTTGACGTACGGACTCATGGCCGGACCTACTTGCATCTGGTTGGCATAATAATAGCCGAAGGCATGTAGTGAGACGACACTACTTATATCATAGCCCACGGTACCGCCCATACCATACTGGGTAAAAAGACTTCGCTGCCAAGGCATCCGATATTTATGGGCACTCCCAGAAACGGAGAAATGCCAGCGGCCTATGTCCTGATTCAGCGACAGCATTCCAGAAGATGTATCCATTAAGCCGGGTAAGTGGTAATTGGAGCCAACAATACCCACCGATGCGCCCTTCCAAAGTAGGAAACCTACGCCGCCCTGTTTCGTAGTCTCCACGAGACTATTATGATAGCCATAACTAGGCCCGCTCATTTTGGGTGGCGTGGTGAATTGGGGAGCAATATGTAACGTCATCGAATCACTAAGCAGATGATTTTCAGAGGCATAGGTATTAGTACCAGAAAGGTCTATGCCTTTGCCCTCTGTCTGTGCCAACGTCTTCGCTTGCATCAACAACAGAATGAATGCTATTCCGATGATTCGATTCATATATGATTTGCAAAGTTATTAATTAATTATGAAAAATGTTCTTCTGATTAGCTTTTTTAACTTAATCCCATGAGATATTGAAACGTGTCAATCAAAGAGACTGGTTGTGAATGTGAACCCTGTTTTCCAGTAAAAATTGTTTTTGTGAGAAAGAAAACGGGCAGAGGCAATGGATTATTAAGAATTATTTCTTAATTTTGCAAACGAAATGACAAGTATTCACAAAACCAACATTCTATTGGCACTCGTGGCACTGGTGCTGGCCGTGCTGTGTGTGCTGAGCATACTGACATGATGGACAACAAACAGAAACGACTGATAATACGCATCAGCAAAGGACGCCTCTCGTTTGCAACGGCTGACGGTAGCGACGTGCTCTTCGAGGACTATGCGCTGAACAGCAGCATCTCGATGGCTGCCAACCTGCGCGAGGCACTGCGCACGGTGCCCCTGCTGGAAGAGAGTTTTGAGCGCGTACTGGTCATGGTAGACACCCCGACGTTGATGGTGCCTGCCAACCTCTTCGCAGAAGAGGAGAGCGAGACACTCTACCACCACGCCTTCACCGACGTGGAACAGCAGTTGGTGATGCACACCGTGCTGCCCGACCTGAATGCTGTCGCCCTGTTTGCCATCCAGAAAGACTTGCGCAACGTCATTGCCGACCGCTTCACTGACGTGCGCTACACGGCCGCCATCGCGCCCGTCTGGCGCCATCTGCACCAGCGCAGCTATACAGGTCAGCACCAGAAGCTCTATGGCTACTTCCACGACCGCCGCATGGAGGTGTTCAGCTATGCGCAGAACCGCTTTAAGTTCTGCAATGCCTATGCCGTCAACAACCCCAACGATGCGCTCTACTACCTGTTGGCCGTATGGAAGCAACTGACCATGGATGCCGAGCACGACGAGTTGCACCTGGTGGGCGACATCAACGAGCGCGACCAGCTATTGGAAGAGGCGCAGAAGTTTGTGAAGCGTGTTTTCTATATCAACCCCTCTGGCGAGTTCAACCGTGCTCCAGTCACACAGATTAAGGGCATGCCCTACGACATGATGGTATTGTTTGTGAAGGGGAGATAGCCTCACCCCGACCCTCTCCTGAAGGAAAGGGTGCAAAAAAAAGGAAAGAGATGAGAATCATTACTGGAAAATATAAGGGGCGCCACTTCGACATACCCCGTTCGTTCAAGGCCCGTCCTACGACGGACTTCGCCAAGGAGAACATCTTCAACGTGCTGGTGCAGTACATCGACTTTGAAGATGCCACTGCCCTCGACCTCTTCTCGGGTACGGGCAGCATATCGCTGGAACTGCTCAGCCGTGGCTGTAGTCAGGTGGTCAGCGTAGAGCTGGACCGCGACCACCACCGCTTCATCCAGGAATGTGTCAAAAAGCTAACAGCTAATAGCCAAGAGCCAAAAGCCAATATCATTCCCATTCGCGGTGATGGCAAAGACTACGACTTCTCCAGCCATCCACACTTTGTGGAGCACCGCAGCTATGGCAGCGTGAACTTCTCGCTGTTCAGATAGAATCATAGCAGTGGGGACACCAGACGCGTCAGCGACTCCAGCAGGCGTGCTCTGAAAGTGGGATGTACGCGACGCGACAGTCGGCTCATCTCTATGCTCTGCTTCTGGTCGTCCAGGAACACCTTCTTCATTCTCAGCGCTATGCCTTCATCATAGACGAAGGCATTGACCTCGAAGTTGTTCTCGAAGGAGCGGATATCCAGATTGGTAGAGCCACAGGTAGACAGCGTGTCGTCGGTGACCAGCGTCTTGGCGTGCAAGAAGCCAGCCTCATAGAGATAAATCTTAGCACCAGCCTCGTGCAACTCGCGGAGATAGGAGCGCGAAGCCCAGTCGGTGAAGACTGCGTCAGAGCGCAGTGGACAAATGATGCGCACGTCGACGCCCCCCACGGCAGCCGTCTTCAGGGCGAAGAGGACGGGTTCGTTGGGCAGGAAGTAGGGTGTCTCGATATAGACATAGCGCCGTGCTGCCAAGATGGTACGCACAAAGCCCTGCATGATTTCCGGATAGTGCTCCGTAGGTCCGCTGGTGACAACCTGTACGACACAGTTGTTGACGACAGGTTGTTCGTCACGACTCACATGCGGATAGTATTTGCGGTCGCTGATGAGCGTGCGATCAACGAAGTACCAGTCGACGAGGAAGGCACGCTGCAGCGCATAGACAGCGCTACCCGTCAGTCGCCACATGGTGTCGCGCCACGGCTGTGTACCTGTACCCTTCACATAGCGCAGCGCCACGTTCATGCCACCCACATAGCCCACACGCCCATCGATGACGATGATTTTGCGGTGGTCGCGATAGTTAGCCTTCGACGTAAACGACGGGAAGTGTACTGGCAGGAAGGGTGCCACCTCGACACCCGCGTCGCGCAGTCGTTCGAAGAAGTGGTGGCTGACCTTCCAACAACCCACATCGTCGTATATCAGTCGCACCTCCACACCCTGATGCGCTTTGTCAATCAGTGCGTCTGCCACCAAGTTGCCCAGTGCGTCGTCCTCGATGATATAGAGGTTCAGGTGGATATGGTGTTGAGCCTCAGCAATGTCCTTCAGCAGTACAGGGAAGAAGGCATAGCCGTCTGTCATAATATCTATCTTGTTGTCCTTGAAGGGCAGTGCCATATTCTGGTTGATGAACAAGTCGACGAGCTGGCGGTGGCGCTCAGGAACGCGGAAGTCCTCCTGTTCCACAAAACTCAGCATGGAGCGCTTTGTCAACTGGTCCATAGAGCGCTGACTCACCATGCGCTCCCTGCGGTGATTAATGCCGAAGAAGAGGTAGAAGACGATGCCCACAACGGGCACGAAGAAGATGACCAGCGCCCACGCCATGGTCTTGGCAGGCTGCCGGTTGTCCATGATGACATGAATGATAGTTGCAGCTATCAGTACCCATGCCAGCGATACACCTATTATATATAACAGTCCTTCCACCTTTCAACTATCAACTTTCAACTATCAACTATCACCTTTCAATTACACCATCACGTCCGACCCCCGCTGCTGCGCCAGAGCGTTGCGCAACTCCAGCGTCTCCTTGTAGTCGTCCATCAAGGGGCGCAACTTGCCCATATCAGCCCCGGCATCCTTCATCTGCTGCTGAATGGTCTTCAGTCGCTGACTGACAATGTCCAGTCGGAAGTCGAGGATGAGGTGCTGAACACGCTGGCGGAGCGACGTCTCACTGCTACGCATCTCGAAGCTCTTGCTCAGCTGGTGTCTGTCGATGCCCAGTGAGGCAGCCAGCTGACTGATAGCCGTGTCAGGATGCTGCATGAAGTAGTTGGAAGCCTTGAAACCCGGTTCTGCCGAATGCTCGACAGCCTCCTGCAGAATGGTGTTATACAAGGGAGTGCTGAACGTCAGTCCGTCGCTCGACAGGTCGAAGTCCACATACTGAGCCACATTCAGGTTTACAGTACCTCCGTCCTCCGTCTCCAGGTCTTCGAAGATAACCTCCTCACCGTGGCGGATAACGTTCTGAATAATCAGCCGCTCCACCTCTGAGCTCTGTTCCTCCTGACTGTGCAGACCGTAGTTGGCTATTGGCTCTTGGCTGTTAGCCGTTAGCTTTGGGCCATTAGCTTCGCGCTCAGCAATTTTGCGCTGCTCTTCTTTGTCGCCGGCAATAAACTTGTTGGTCTGGGTAATCAGCGTACGCTCGTTGACCTCCAAGCGGCGCGAGCACTCCGTGATATAGGTAGCACGCACGATGGGGTCTGGTATGACACTCACCGAGCGCACAATGTTGTTGATAGCCTCTGCACGCTTGATGGGGTCCTTGACGTTCTTCAGCAGCAGGTCGGTCTTAAACTCGATGAAGTCCGTCTGGTGCTGTTCGATATACTCCTTAAACTGCTGGGCGGTATGCTTGCGAGAGAAGGAGTCGGGGTCGTCGCCGTCGGGCAACAGCAGCACTTTCACGTTCATGCCCTCCTGCAACAGCATGTCGGTACCGCGCATGGCTGCATGGATGCCTGCCTCGTCGCCGTCGTAGAGCAACACGATGTTGGGAGTGAAGCGGTGCAACAGCCGTATCTGGTAGATGCTCAGCGCCGTACCCGAATTGGCCACGACATTCTCCAAGCCACACTGGTGCATGGCGATGACGTCGGTATAGCCCTCCACCATGTACACGCAGTCCTCTTTGACAATAGCCTTCTTGGCCTGGTAGATGCCATAGAGTTCGCGCTCCTTGTGATAAATCTCCGAGTCGGGCGAGTTGACATATTTCTGCTGCACGCCCTTGGTGGCAGCATCGAGTTTACGGCCGCCGAAGGCCACCACCTTGCCGCTGACGTTCAGCCAGGGGAAGATGGCACGTCCGGCAAAGCGGTCTATTAATTGGCTGTTAGCTGTTAGCTGTTGGCTGTTGGCATTATCTGCATTCCTTTCATAACACAGTCCCGTCTTTACCAGAAACTCGTCTTTATAGCCCTTGCGCTTGGCCTCGTGAGCCAAGGCGTCGCGCTTGGTGAGCGCAAAACCCAACTTAAACTTCTCGATGATGTCGTCACGGATGCCACGGCTGCGGAAATACTGCTTACCGATAGCGATGCCGTCGACATCGTTCTTCAGAATGTTGTGAAAATAGTCGCAAGCCCACTCGTTGATGATAAACATGGACTCGCGCTCACTCTGTTCGCGCTTCTCGTCGTCGCTGAGCTCGCGCTCCTGAATCTCGATATTGTATTTCTTTGCCAGCCAGCGCAGCGCCTCAGGATAGGTAATCTGCTCGTGCTTCATCAGGAAGTTCACGGCATTGCCGCCCTCGCCACACGAGAAACACTTACATATCTGTCGCGCCGGCGACACCATGAACGATGGCGTCTTGTCGTCGTGGAAGGGGCACAATCCTTTGTAGTTAACCCCCGACTTGCGAAGGTTAACAAACTCGCCTACGACATCCACGATGTTCACGGCATCCATTATCTTATCGACGGTCGCTCTGTCTATCATAACGAGTGCAAAGTTACAAAATAATTCATAATTCATAATGCATAATTCATATTTATTTTGTAATTTTGCAGTTCGTATGATAGTTTGTATAGCAGAGAAACCCAGCGTAGCAAAGGATATAGCACGCATCATCGGAGCGACAGCCAGTCGCGATGGATATATGGAAGGCAACGGCTATCAGGTGACATGGACATTCGGTCACCTATGTGAGCTGAAGATGCCTGAAGACTATACGCCCATGTGGAAGGCGTGGAGTCTGACAGCGCTGCCCATGATTCCCCCACGCTTCGGCATCCGTCTGAAGAATGACGAGGGCATCAAGAAGCAGTTTGCCGTCATCGAACGACTGATGCAGGCTGCTGATGGCATCATCAACTGTGGTGACGCCGGACAGGAGGGTGAACTCATCCAGCGCTGGGTGATGCAGAAGGCGGGGGCTACATGTCCCGTGCAGCGTCTGTGGATATCCAGCATGACTGACGAGGCTATCCGCGAGGGCTTTGCCACGCTGAAAGACCAGTCGAACTATCAGTCGCTCTACATGGCTGGACTCTCGCGTGCTGTGGGCGACTGGCTGTTGGGCATCAACTGCACACGCCTGTACACTATCAAATACGGTCAGAACCGTCAGGTGCTCAGCATCGGACGCGTACAAACCCCTACCCTGGCGCTCATCGTGAACCGCCAGAAGGAGATTGACAACTTCAAGCCAGAGCCCTACTGGGTACTGGCTACCGTCTACCGCGACACGACATTTACAGCTACCAAAGGAAAGTTTACCTCGAAAGAAGAGGGTGAAGAAGCCTTCAAGACCATTGAGGGCAAGCCGTTTACCATCACGCAGGTAGAGAAGAAGAACGGCAAGGAGACGCCACCCTCGCTGTACGACCTGACATCGCTGCAGGTGGACTGCAACAAGAAGTTCGGCTTCTCGGCAGAGACCACGCTGAACATCATCCAGCAGCTCTACGAGCAGAAACTGACGACCTACCCACGTGTAGATACCACCTTCCTGCCCGACGACGTCTATGCCAAGTGTCCGCAGACCATGAATGGTCTCTTCCAGGTGAAGCATGCCGGTCAGGCACCCTATGCAGACCTGGTGCGCCCACTGGGTGGCAAACCACTGCTGAAGTCGAAGAAGGTCTTCGACTCGTCGAAGGTCACCGACCACCATGCTATCATCCCTACAGGTATGGTTCCCACAGCACTCACCGACATGCAGCGCAAGGTCTTCGACCTCATAGCGCGCCGCTTCATTGCCGTCTTCTACCCCGACTGCAAATACGCCCAGACCACTGTGCTGGGTGAGGTAGGTGTCGGCACCCCCGAGGCCATCGAGTTCAAGGTTACAGGTCGCACCATCCTTGACCCAGGGTGGCGCACCGTCTATGCCAAGGATGTGCAGTCAGATGATGATGAGAAGAAACCCGATGAGGAAGAGCGCACGCTGCCCGTCTTCCAGAAGGGTGAGAGCGGTCCGCACCAGCCTACCCTCCACCATATTACTCTGAGGCCACCCTGCTACGTGCCATGGAGACTGCCGGCAAACTGGTGGAGGATGAAGAACTGCGCCGTGCCATGAAGGAGAACGGCATCGGTCGTCCGTCAACACGTGCTGCCATCATCGAGACACTCTTCAAGCGGAAGTACATCCGTAAGGAACGTAAGCGCCTGGTGGCTACACCAACAGGTATCGAACTCATCGACCTCATCCGTGAAGACCTGCTGAAGAGTTGTGAGCTCACGGGTATCTGGGAAAAGAAGCTGCGCGACATCGAGGCCCAGAAGTATGACGCACAGCAGTTTATCAGCGAGCTGAAGCAACAGGTGACAACCATCGTCCACGACGTAATCAGCGACCCCACTAACCGCCGTGTCACTGTGATGCCCGAAGAAGAGAAAAAAGGCAAGAAACGCTAAAACTTCAAGAGGTTCAGATATAGAAAAAAGCGGCTAATACAGCCGCTTTTCTTGTATGTACCCCGACCGAGAATCGAACTCGGAACTAAGCTTTAGGAGAGCCTTGTTATATCCATTTAACTATCAGGGCAACAAAAACTAGTGCAAAGGTAGTCATTTTCTGCGGAAAATGACTACCTTTGCACTATAAATTTCTATAAAAGACAAAAAACTATGGGAAAATTAGTCATTAACTCGTACGACGAGTTTGCCGCCCACTTGGGCGAAGAGCTGGGAGCTTCTGACTGGCTGCAGGTAGATCAGGACCGTATCAACCTCTTTGCTGATGCAACGCTGGATCACCAGTGGATACATGTTGACGTAGCTCGCGCCAAGGAAGAGAGCCCCTACAAGTCGACCATCGCCCACGGCTATCTGACACTGAGCCTGCTGCCCTACATGTGGGACCAGATTATAGAGGTTCACAACATCAAGATGCTGGTGAACTACGGTATGACGGATATGCGCTTTGGTCAGCCTGTGATTACGGGTTCACGCGTGCGTCTGGTTACTACCCTCCACAACATCCAGAACCTGCGTGGCATCTGCAAGGCAGAGATTAAGTTCAAGATCGAGATTGAAGGACAGCGCAAGCCCGCCCTCGAAGGCATCGCCGCGTTCCTGTACTATTTCGAGTAGTATTATTCTGTATAGTTGTGATCTACCACAATGACGACACGTGTCTCAGGAACCAACGGTTGTAGTTCGTTGGCAAGCTGGCTCACTAACAATGTGTCGTCGTGGACAGAGATGTCAGGGACTACGTCAACGGAGAGGTATTTATTCTTCTCTGAATAATAGAAACCGTGTACCTGGACAATATCCTTGTGACGGGCTATGGTCTGCATGACTATAGCCTGTAGCTCGGCGCGTCGGTTGTCGCCCGTAGCAACGGCATAGACGCCAACGGTCATCACAATGCCGTACTTCTCGAACATACGGGTAGAAATCTGGCGTGTCAGACCATGAATATCGTGAGCTGTCATTGTATCATATACGTTGATGTGCAGCGAACCAATCTTTACATCTGGACCATAGTTATGCAGTATCAGGTCAAACACACCGTGGACGCCCTCAAAGTCGGAGACCTCCTTCTGGATCTGTTTGGCGAAGTCCTGCGAGATACTCGTTCCCAGCAGTTCGTTGATAGGCGAAGCCAGCATCTCGATACCGGCCTTGATGATGACGACGGATATCAGTGCACCCAAGATGCCGTCAAGCGACACACCCCACAACAACATAACACCGGCAGAGACAAGGGTTGCCAGTGTGATAACAGCGTCGAACAGTGCATCAGAACCTGACGCAATCAATGCATCACTCTTCAACTGCTGGCCCTTGCGTTTCACGTATTGGCCAAGGATGAGTTTCACCACAATGGCGACAACAATGACAACCAATGTGGTAGTAGTATATTCCGGCTCGGTAGGGTCAAAAATCTTCTTGCCCGACTCAATGAGTGAGGTGATACCTGCGGACAACACGATAACAGCAATGATGATGGCACTGAAGTACTCGACGCGGCCGAAACCGAAGGGATGCTTTCTATCGGCAGGGCGCTGCGAGAGCTTAGTTCCAACGATTGTGATAACGCTCGACAGTGCATCGCTCAAATTGTTGACAGCATCCATCACGATGGCTACAGAACTGGCCAGAATACCTACTGCTGCCTTGAAGCCTGCCAACAGCAGGTTGGCAGCGATGCCTATCCAACTGGTACGAATGATTTCTTGACTTCTATCCATATTGTTTATTCTATCATTGGCAGCAAAAGTACAAAAAAAATACATAAAAGACAAATTATACCTTACAAATGAATCATATTAAACAAAGAGTCCGTCTCCTCATGGAAACGGACTCTTTGATTATAATGCTTTATAAAGTTACTCAGCAGTAGCCTCATCCTCACGGATGGTACGACCCATCACGAGGAATGCGGTAGGAGCAGCGATGAACAGTGATGACAGGGTACCGAAGATAACACCCAGAATCATGGCGAATGAGAAGCTGCGGATAGAATCACCACCGAGGATGAAGATACACAGCAACACAATCAGCGTAGTTACAGAGGTGTTGATGGTACGAGCCAATGTCTGGTTCAGCGAGTCGTTGAACAGCTGCTGACGGTCGCGCTTGCCATAGAGCTGGAAGTTCTCACGGATACGGTCGAATACTACCACCTTATCGTTGATAGAGTAACCGATTACCGTCAGGATAGCACCAATGAATACCTGGTCGATTTCCAGTGACATGGGAACGATGCCCCACAGTGCAGAGTACATACCGATAACTACCAAGGCGTCGAGAGCCAGGGCGATGGTAGCACCTGTAGAGTAAGCTACGTTGCGGAAGCGCAGCAGGATGTACAGGAAGATAGCAATCAGAGCGATGATGACACTGATAATAGCTCCGTATGTGATATCCTTAGCGACAGCAGGACCGACCTTGGCCGACGACTCGATAGTACCACCGGCAGTCTCCTCAGGCAATGCGAAGGTAGTAGCATCGGATACAGTGATGAGGTTGGCCTTCTTCAGAGCGTTGAACAGGATGACGGTAGCCTCCTTGTCGGTTTCGGCATCACTTGCTTCAATGTTCCAGTTGGTCTGCACTCGTACTTTCTTCTCTGACTCGGCACCCAGCCGAATGACGTTGATGTTAGCCTCCTTGCCGGCATTCTCGCCTATGCTGTTGACATAAGCACCAGCCAGCGCCTGGCGCACCTGCTCGACAGGAACCTGCTTGTCAAGAATGACGGTGTAGTTACGACCACCTGTGAAGTCGATGCTCTGGCTGAGTCCGCGAACAGCGAATGATACGCAGAACAGTACAGCAGCAACACCCCAGACGAGGAATGACTTCTTATAGGTACCCATGAAGTTGTACTTGGCATTCTGCATCAAGTTCTTAGAGTAGCCAGTGACGAAGGTCAGGTTCAGCCACTTGTCCTTCTTCAGGCGGTTCTCATAAACCAGACGGGTCAGGAACACTGCGGTGAAGAATGAGCAGAAGATACCGATGATCCAAGTGGTTGCGAAGCCCTTGACAGGACCTGTACCGAAGAACAACAGGATGAAACCAGTAATCAGAGAGGTCACGTTAGAGTCGAAGATAGCACTGAAGGCGTTAGAATAACCCTTCTGCAGAGCCTCCTTCAGACCCAAGCCATGCTTCAGCTCTTCCTTGATACGCTCGTAGATCAGCACGTTAGCATCCACAGCAGTACCCAGAGTCAGTACGATACCGGCGATACCAGGCATGGTCAGAGCAGCCTGGAACGATGTCAGGATACCCAGTGTGAAGAACAGGTTGAACAGCAGAGCGATATCGGCCAGGATACCTGGAACGAAGCCGTACAGCATGATCATGTAAACCATCAGCAGCACGAAGGCAACGATGAATGACATAATACCCTGCTGGATAGACTGTGCACCCAGTGAAGGACCAACGACCTCTTCCTGTACGATGCGGGTAGGAGCCGGCATCTTACCAGAGTTCAGCGTGTTAGCAAGGTCCTTGGTATCTTCGATGGTGAAGTTACCAGTAATCTGTGAGTTACCACCATCAATCTGTGTCAGGATACGGGGAGCAGAGTAAACGGCGTCGTCGAGCACGATGGCTACGCCACGACCGATGTTCTGCTTGGTAATCTGGCTCCAACGGCGTGCACCGTCAGAGTTCATCTGCATAGAAACAGAGGGGTGACCCATCTGATCGAAGTCGTCCTTAGAAGAAGTAATCACATCACCCTCCAGTGGAGCACGGCCGTTAGGCTCGGTAATCTTCAGAGCATAGAGAGCGAAGATGTCACCCTTGGTGTTCTGACCACCGAAATCCTCGGGCTTAGCACCCCAGCGCAGCTTGCACTCAGCAGGCAGCACCTGAGCAGCGATGTCAGAATAGATAATCTTGTCAACCTCAGCAGTATCGCGGGCGTTAGCATAACCGACAATAGCCAGGCCCTGACCCTGTACAGGCTGGAAAACGCTGAACAGGGGGTTCTGCTTCTTGGCCTCGGCAACAGCCTTGGCATCCTCAGCCTTGGCGTCCTTCTTAGCCAACTTAGCAGCCAGGTCGGTAGCAGCGGCAGCAGTCGTGTCGGCAGCAGCCTCAGCAACGGTAGAGTCAGCAACCTCCTCAGCGGCGCCATTGGTGATGGCATACTTCTGATTCAGCTGAGCCAGCATAGGAACAATCTCCTGGGTGTTATAGGTCTCCCAGAACTCGAGGTTGGCAGAACCCTGCAACAACTTACGTACACGCTCGGGCTCCTTGACGCCAGGCATCTCAACCATGATACGGCCTGACTGACCCTCCAGCTTCTGAATGTTGGGCTGTACGACACCGAACTTATCGATACGGTTGCGGACAACATTAAACGAGTTGTCAACGGCAGACTGTACCTCAGCACGCAGAGCGCTCTCAACCTCTGAGTCGCTTGACTGGGTGCTCACCTTGCCCTTCATCTGCTGGGTAGCGAACACAGCTGCCAAGGGGCGACCGTTGCTATTCTGTTTCCAATACTTGATGAAGAGCGAGATAAAGTCATCTTGACTGGTCTCTTCTTCCTTCTTAGCCTCTTCCATTGACTTCTTGTAGGCTGCGTCGGTCTTGTGGTCGGCCAGCACGTCAATGACATCGGGTACTGACACCTCAAGAATAACGTTCATACCGCCTTTCAGGTCAAGACCCAGGCCCATCTCCAGTTCACGGCACTGCTTGAAAGAATAAATTCCGCAGTACACTTTCTCGTTCATGATTGAGTCGAGGTACTCCTGACCAGCCTTCTCACCCATGGCAGCAGCCTTACTCTCGTAGTGGCGTGTCACGAAGGTGAAGGAAAGGTAGAAGCAGCAAACGAGAATCAAGACGATTGCGATAAATTTTACAATTCCTTTGTTTTGCATTGTTTGATTTTATTGTTTTATTTAAATTTTTAGCCCGCAAATATACACATTTTTCTCCACTTACGGAAATTTATTTGAAAAATTCGTGTGATTTTCACTATTTTACACCAATTTTTAACCAACATACCACTGGATAATGGTCACTTGCGTCCATTTTAGAGTCTACAAAGCACTCATAGGGAGTAATGTCGGATGAACAGAACACATGGTCGATGCGGAACGAGAATGCTCTCTGATTATATGACAATCCGATGCCTCGGCCTGTTTCTACGAAACAGTCCTGCAAGCGTTTACCCATCATGTGGCGCGAGAAAGATATGGGGTTGTCGTTGAAGTCGCCACAGACAATGACGGGATAGCGACCAAGGTATTGATCTACATAATCGCACACCGTCTCTATCTGCTTAGAGCGCTTGGCATTGGCCTCAGCCAGCTTCACCATCAGCAGTTGCGACTCGGCACGCACGGAGTCTCTGGCAATCTCGCCCTTCAACAGCTGACGATATTGTTGGCGGTCTTCTTGGCTCAGATGGCAACTCTCGAAGTGGTTGTTCACCACGATGACGGTATCGCTGTTCACCTGCAGCCACCACGCCGCACTGCCATTGTTGCTAGCAGTAGGATAGTCAATACGTTCCCTACGGATGATAGGGAAACGGGTATGGATGCCCAGACAGTTGAAACGCATCGCGTCATTGCACAGCACCACGGTATCGTTATAGGCGAGACCACGCTCTTCGAAATGCTTAAAACAGTAACGGCGCCAGGAGTCGTTGTCCTCCTGCAGACACACAATATCGGCCTTCTCATCAATCAGATAGTCACGCACCTTCTCAAAGCCTTGAGCGTACTTGTAGTTGCCACCAAAGCTGCACACATTGTATGTCACCAGTTTCAGTGCCTCGTCGGGATGCGACACATTGGCATTGATGGGCATGTATATAGAAATAGGTACGTACGAAAAGATATAGCCCGCCACAGGTATCCACGCCCTTGTCCATTTGAAGATGAGCCAGAACAGCAGGAAAGCCATATTGATAACCAACAGGATGGGGAAAGCCATGCCGATGGTCGACAGCAGCGGATGGTCAGCCGGATGGATGCGGTCGCTAAACCCTACCAACAGCATCACAATGACGGTAGCCACATTTGCTCCCGTCACCAACTGTATGCTCCACTTCTTCAACTGCTTTATCACGATGGGCGTTTCTGGTCAAACAACTTCTGCTTCTCCTCTTTTGTCAGACTGTCATAGCCGCTCTTGCGTATCTTGTCCAGTATAGCGTCTATCTCTTCCTGGTTCTGGCGCTGACGCTGGTTATACTCCTCGTCGGTCTCGCGGCGGCGCTCTTCCCACTCGGTCTGCTCGGCATGCATGCGCTGGTTGCGCTGGCGTTCCTCATACTTGCGGCGCAGGTTGTCGAAAAACTCCTGGCCATAGCTACGGCCGAAGCGCTGGCTGCTGTCTGGATGGTTGCGCCAGTAGCGTATCAGCAGGAAGCCAAACAGCATACCACCCAGGTGTGCCATGTGTGCCACGCCGTCGCCAGGGCCACTCATTGCCGAGAACAGCTCAATGGCGATATAGCCCACGATAAGCCACTTGGCCTTGATGGGGAAGGGGAAGGGGATGATGAACAACCGCTCATTGGGGAATATCATACCGAAGGCCAATAGGATGCCATAGACGGCACCCGACGCACCTAAAGTAGGAATATCTGCAAAGAAGTACAATTGTACCATTTCCTGTATAATACCAGCGCCTACACCACAGACAATGTAATAAAAAAGGAATTTCTTCGGACCCCATACACGCTCCATCACTGATCCAAACATCCAGACGGCAAACATGTTAAACAACAGATGTGTCCATCCACCATGCATGAACATATAAGTTATAAACTGGTAAACGTGGAAATCCTTTGCCAAGAAGAAGTGCAATACTCCATAATTGGCAATATCAGACATACCAGGGTACTTGGGATTCAATATATACTGAAATAAAAACACCAGAACATTGATGATAAGCAAGTTCTTGGTCATTGTTGGTATATTGTTCATATTCTATTTGACGATTTGACTATTAACGATTTGACTTTTATTCCTTAGTAGCAAGTATTGTGCCACTTATGGCCGCAAAATTACGAAAAATATCTGGTTTTTAGCATCAAAACGGGCCAATACGCACTTTTTTTTACTAAAATAGCAATTTTTTTTGCATTTTTGTTTGTTTTTTCCCAACTTTGTCCTATATTTGCGTTCAGAATTCTACTTAAACTATTTATCATTCACTTTAAAACAACAAAATTATGAACAAAACAGAATTGATTGATCAGATTGCAGCTGGTGCTGGTCTGACAAAAGTTGACGCAAAGAAGGCTTTGGACGCTACTGTAGCAGCTATCAAGAACGCTCTTGTAAAGGGTGACAAGATTCAGCTCGTAGGTTTCGGTACTTTCGCAGTTGCTGAGAAGCCCGCTCGTGAGGGTATCAACCCCGCTACCAAGCAGAAGATTAAGATCGCTGCCAAGAAGGTTGCTAAGTTCAAGGCTGGTGCTGAGCTCGCTGAGGCTGTCAACAAATAATTCTTGTTAAGAAAAAATCACAAGAGGACTTCACTGCGGTGAGGTCCTCTTTTCTTTGACAAAGCTATTACAACTACGAATACAGCAGTATTTACTGCTTCACATTATTTAACGCGACGCCGTAGGGGCAAAACCTTGCATTTCGGCAAAAATATAGTATCTTTGCAGGGCGAGCACCCCACCTGGTGGCTACATCTGCTCTACAGATGGTTATTTGATGCCTTAGAGAAGGCATCTGGTCGTTAAACGAATCCAAACTATTAACTAAACAACAATACAATGAAAAAAATCTTCCATATCCTGCTACTAGTAGGTATCGCAGTGACGACATGGGCACAAGACAACAATGCCTTGGAGCAAGTAAAGGCTGACCCTCGAAAAGCCTACGGAACAGATTACCCCTACCCTTACGAGAAGGTGGCACTGACGAAAGCGCCCAGCGGCTACAAGGCTTTCTACATCAGCCACTATGGTCGCCACGGCTCGCGCTACTACTGGAACGACGCACTATATCGTGAGTTAGATTCAGTACTCACCAAGGCTCACGCTCTCGGGCAGTTGACACCTGTCGGCGAACGTTTCCGTGAGAAATACAATGCCTGCAAGGCAGAACTGGCGCTGGGCGTCAGCGAACTGAGCGACAAGGGCTGGGAACAGCACCAGTATATTGCCCGTACCATGTATGACAACTTCCCCGAAGTCTTCAAAGACGGCGGCGACGTGTATGCCATCTCTTCACTGGTAGGACGCTGCGTGATGAGTATGGCTGCATTCTGTCTGGAACTGAAACAATGTAATCCGAAGATAGAGATTCGGGAGGAGTCGGCACGCAAGGTATTAGACGGTGTAAAGCCCGACGACCGCCAGAACCCGCTGCGCAAACATTGGCCACGCTCGAAGCCCCGCTACGAGAAGAACAGAAGTAAGTACCTCGGCAAGGACTCGCTGAGAGATGTCATCGTACCCCGTGTGTTTACCAGCACGGAGGGGCTGCCCGACAAACCACACCATATCGGCAGCAACCTCATCAACCTCTATACCTCGCTGCCCAGCATCGGACAGGACGGTATCATGGAAGGTATCATCACCGACGAAGAACTGGCAGCACGCTGGGAGACAGAGAACCTGGGAGGCTACTCATGGGTATTTGGACCTCGCTACGACATGATACCTATCCTGCAGGATATCATCAGGAAGGCTGACGACGTGCTGAGCGGCAAGACACAGCGAGCAGCAGACCTCCGCTTCGGTCACGACACCTGTCTGGGACCACTCACCGTACTAATGGGTATCAATGGTGCCGACAAGGACCCAGAGGACCCCTACGAAGTCAAGAACTGCTACCAGACCTGGGAGACGTGTAAGGCGTCGAACATGCAGCTGATCTTCTACCAGAGCAAGAAACAAGGACAGGACATTCTGGTGAAGTGCCTGCTGAACGGCCAAGAGGCTACGCTGCCCTTGCCTGCCGACCTTTTCCCCTACTACCGCTGGCAAGACTTCAAGCGGTTCTATACCGACCGCTGCAACAGCGTGAAATAAAACAACGCCCATCATGCTACTACAGCACGATGGGCGTTTTTAGTATAGTGGGAATGAAAAATTATTCCATCACGTTCTCCTCGCCAAAGTCAAGGACATTCTTCTTGTTGGCCTGCATGCGCTCGTACTCTTCCTTAGAGCCGACGATGATCTTGTCGAACTCACGGAGACCAGTACCAGCAGGAATGAGGTGACCGGCAATCACGTTCTCCTTCATACCCTCCAGGTTGTCGCTCTTACCACGGATAGCGGCCTCGTTGAGCACCTTGGTAGTCTCCTGGAACGAAGCAGCCGACATGAACGACTTGGTCTGCAGAGCTGCACGGGTGATACCCTGCAGAATCTGGGTAGACGTAGCGGGCACAGCATCGCGAACCTGTACAAGACGGAGGTCGCGGCGCTTCAGGCTGGAGTTCTCGTCGCGCAACTTGCGAGCAGTAACAATCTGACCCTTCTGAAGGTTTTCAGAGTCACCTGCATCGGTAACCACCTTCTTACCCCAGATGCGGTCGTTCTCCTCAGCGAAGTCGAGCTTATCGACAATCTGCTGCTCGAGGAACGTGGTATCGCCTGGATCGTTGATTTCTACCTTACGCATCATCTGACGAACGATGATCTCGAAGTGCTTGTCGTTGATCTTCACACCTTGCAGACGGTAAACGTCCTGTACCTCGTTGACGATGTACTCCTGAACAGCCGTGGGACCCTTGATGGCAAGGATATCGGCAGGAGTGATGACACCATCAGAGAGCGGTGTACCGGCACGTACGGCGTCGTGCTCCTGTACCAGAATCTGCTTAGACAGCGATACAAGGTACTTGCGCTGCTCACCAGTCTTTGAGGTTACAATAATTTCACGGTTACCACGCTTTACCTTACCCATGGTGACCTCACCGTCGATTTCTGAAACGATAGCGGGGTTAGATGGGTTACGAGCCTCGAAGAGCTCAGTGACACGGGGCAGACCACCAGTGATATCACCACCCTTGGCAGCAGCACGTGGAATCTTGACGAGGGTCTCACCAGTCTTAACGGTCTGGCCGTCCTCAACAACTACGTGACCTCCCACAGGGAAGTTATAGGTACCTACAAGGTCGCCATTGGCATCGATGATGTCGCAGGTGGGAACCTTTGACTTATCCTTAGACTCCGTAACGATCTTCTCGGTCAAACCGGTGGTTTCGTCGGTCTCGGCACGGAAGGTGATACCCTCGATAACGTCGTGGAACTTCAGCGTACCGGCATACTCCGTAACGATGACGGCATTGAAGGGGTCCCACTGGGCAATCTTCTCGCCCTTCTTAACGGTGTCACCGTTCTTGAAGTAGAGTGACGAACCGTAAGGAACGTTGACTGTAGACAGCACGATGTTGGTATTCTTGTCGACGAAGCGCATCTCACCCAGACGACTGACAACCATCTCGCACTCGCGGCCATCCTCATCGAAAGGAACGGTACGAACCTCTTCCAACTCAATCTTGGAATCGTTCTTGGCAACGATGCTGGCATTGGCTGCTGCGTTGGCAGCGACACCACCGGCGTGGAACGTACGCAGTGTCAGCTGAGTACCTGGCTCACCGATAGCCTGTGCAGCGATAACACCGACAGCCTCACCCTTCTGAACCATCTTACGGGTTGCGAGGTTACGACCGTAACACTTCATGCAGACGCCATGCTTAGACTCACAGGTGAGCACGGAACGAATCTCGACACTCTCGATGGGTGAGTCCTCGATAGCCTGTGCGATAGGCTCGGTAATCTCCTCACCAGCGGCAACGATGAGCTCGCCAGTAGAAGGATGGATGATATCGTGAACAGAGACACGACCGAGGATGCGCTCATACAGCGTTGAAATGACCTCGTCGCCGTTCTTCAGCGCGGTGCAGACGAGTCCGCGGAGCGTACCGCAGTCTTCCTCATTGATAATCACGTCGTGAGAGACGTCAACCAGACGACGGGTCAGGTAACCAGCGTCGGCCGTCTTCATGGCGGTGTCGGCAAGACCCTTACGGGCACCGTGAGTAGAGATGAAGTACTCCAGCACGGACATACCCTCCTTGAAGTTCGAAAGAATTGGGTTCTCAATAATCTGAGCGCCTTCAGCACCGGCCTTCTGAGGCTTAGCCATCAGACCACGCATACCGGAGAGCTGACGGATCTGGTCCTTACTACCACGGGCACCAGAGTCGAGCATCATGAATACGGCGTTGAAGCCCTGGTCGGCCTCAGTCATCTCCTTCATCAGCACATTACCCAGGTCGTTGTTGACGTGAGTCCAGGTATCGATAACCTGGTTGTAACGCTCGTTGTCGGTGATGAAACCCATATTATAGTTCTCGGTAATCTGCTGAATCTCGGCATTACCCTTTTCGATCAGTTCCTTCTTGGACTCAGGAATGATGATATCGTCAAGGTTGAACGACAGACCAGCCTCATAAGCCATGCGGTAACCGAGGTTCTTGATACCATCCAGGAACTCACAAGCCTCAGCAAAACCTACATTCTTGATAACGTCGGCAATAATGTCGCGCAGTGACTTCTTGGAAACGATCTTGTTGACGAAACCAACCTCCTTAGGAATGATGCCGTTAACGATGACACGACCTACAGAGGTCTCTACCATGTGGCGGCAGGGCTTGCCGTCGACAATGTCGTCGACCATAACCTTTACCTGAGCGTGCAGGTCGCACTTGCCCTCATTGTGAGCAATGATTGCCTCCTCAGGACCGTAGAAGGTCAGACCCTCACCCTTGGCGCCTGGACGTATCTTAGAGATGTAGTACAGACCGAGCACCATATCCTGTGAAGGAACGGTGATAGGAGCACCATTGGCAGGGTTCAGAATATTGTGGCTCTGGAGCATCAGAATCTGTGCCTCCAGGATAGCCTCGTTAGACAGGGGAAGGTGAACAGCCATCTGGTCACCATCGAAGTCGGCGTTGAACGCGGTACAAGCCAGTGGGTGCAGCTGGATAGCCTTACCCTCGATGAGCTTGGGCTGGAAAGCCTGGATACCCAGACGGTGCAGTGTTGGTGCACGGTTCAGCAGTACGGGATGACCCTTCATAACGTTCTCCAGAATATCCCAGATGACGGGCTCGCGGCGGTCGACAATCTTCTTAGCGGACTTTACCGTCTTCACAATGCCGCGCTCGATGAGCTTGCGGATGATAAACGGCTTATAGAGCTCAGCAGCCATCAGCTTAGGCAGACCGCACTCACCCATCTTCAGCTCAGGACCTACGACGATAACCGAACGTGCTGAGTAGTCAACACGCTTACCGAGCAAGTTCTGACGGAAGCGGCCCTGCTTACCTTTCAGTGAGTCAGAGAGTGACTTCAGAGGACGGTTGCTATCGCTCTTCACAGCAGAAGACTTACGGCTGTTGTCAAAGAGTGAGTCGACTGCTTCCTGCAGCATACGCTTCTCGTTGCGCAGGATAACCTCGGGAGCGTGAATCTCCATGAGGCGCTTCAGACGGTTGTTACGAATAATGACGCGACGATAGAGATCGTTCAGGTCAGAGGTAGCGAAACGGCCACCATCCAGGGGAACGAGAGGTCGCAGCTCAGGAGGAGTCACGGGGATAATCTTCATGATCATCCACTCAGGACGGTTGATGCCCTTCTCCACGGATGAACGGAAGGCCTCTACCACCTGAAGACGCTTCAGAGCCTCGTTCTTACGCTGCATAGAAGAGTCGCTGTTGGCGCGGTCACGCAGCTCGTAAGACAGTGAGTCAAGGTCAAGACGAACCAAGAGGTCATAGATAGCCTCAGCACCCATCTTACAGATGAACTTGTTGGGGTCGCTATCCTCAAGGTAGTCGTTGTCAGCAGGAATCTGGTTGTCGACGAGGTCGTTGTACTCCTCCTCAGAGAGCAGGTCGTACATCTGTGAGCCCAATACGGGATTGCCATCGGCATCCTTCTTACCAGCCAGGATACCGGGCTGGATAACCACATAACGCTCATAGTAGATGATGGCGTCGAGCTTCTTGGTGGGCAGACCCAGCAGGTAACCAATCTTGTTAGGCAGTGAGCGGAAGTACCAGATGTGAGCTACGGGCACAACGAGTTCGATGTGACCGGTACGCTCACGACGTACCTTCTTCTCGGTAACCTCTACACCACAGCGGTCGCAGACGATACCCTTATAACGGATGCGCTTGTACTTACCGCAAGCACACTCATAGTCCTTGGTAGGACCGAAGATGCGCTCGCAGAACAGACCGTCGCGCTCGGGCTTGTAGGTGCGATAGTTGATGGTCTCAGGCTTGGTGACCTCACCGAAAGAGTTCTCAAGGATCTCCTCGGGTGATGCCAGACCGATGGTAATCTTCTGGAAATTACTCTTTATCTTTGTATCTTTCTTGAAAGCCATATACTTATTTACTATTTGACTATTTACAATTTACGATTACTTAGTCCATCTTAATGCTGAGACCCAGACCCTTCAACTCGTGCAGCAGCACGTTGAGAGACTCAGGAATACCAGGAGTAGGCATAGGCTCACCCTTGACGATGGCCTCGTAAGCCTTAGCACGACCAACAACATCATCAGACTTGATGGTCAGAATCTCCTGCAGCACATGGCTGGCACCAAAGGCCTCAAGGGCCCAAACCTCCATCTCACCAAAACGCTGACCACCAAACTGGGCCTTACCACCGAGTGGCTGCTGCGTGATGAGTGAGTACGGACCGATAGAACGGGCGTGCATCTTATCCTCAACCATGTGACCGAGCTTGAGGAAGTAGGTGATACCTACGGTAGCGGGCTGGTCGAAGCGCTCACCGGTCTCACCATCGTACAGATGGGTAGAGCACAGGCGGGGCAGACCTGCCTTGTCGGTCCACTCAGCAAGGTCATCAAGTTTTGCACCGTCGAAGATAGGAGTAGCGAACTTCACTCCCAGACGCTTACCGGCAGCACCGAGGATAGCCTCGAAGATCTGACCAAGGTTCATACGTGAGGGCACACCCAGCGGGTTCAGTACCAAGTCTACGGGACGACCATCCTCGAGGAATGGCATATCCTCCTGACGTACCACCTTAGAGACGATACCCTTGTTACCGTGGCGACCAGCGAGCTTATCACCAACACCGATCTTACGTTTCTTGGCAACATATACTTTAGCCATCTGCAGGATACCTGAGGGCAGCTCGTCACCAATGGTGATGGCAAACTTCTTACGCTTGTTCTCAGCATCGAGCAGTTTGAACTTCTTCATGTAGTTGATGATCAGCTTACCGATGAGCTCATTCTTGTGCTCGTCATTGGTCCAGTTGCTGATCTGGATGTCGCCATATTCCAGGTTCTTCAGGTTGGTGACGGTGAACTTAGCACCCTTAGAGATGATCTCTGCACCAGTGTAGTCCTTCACACCCTGTGAAGTCTTACCCTTAGTCAGGGTCATCAGTTTCTCAACCAGAATATCCTTCAGGTCGTCGCACTTTGCCTCGTACTCCTCGTCAATCTTAGCCAGCGTAATCTTATCCTGCTGCTTGGTCTGACGAGTCTTCACGGCACGAGTGAAGAGCTTCTTATCAATGATAACACCTGTCAGTGAGGGGTTAGCCTTCAGTGAAGAGTCCTTCACATCACCGGCCTTATCACCGAAGATGGCGCGGAGCAACTTCTCTTCAGGAGAAGGATCGCTCTCACCCTTTGGTGAAATCTTACCAATCAGAATGTCGCCTGGCTCTACGCGGGCACCAACACGGATGATACCATTCTCGTCGAGGTCCTTGGTAGCCTCCTCAGAGACGTTGGGGATATCTGAAGTAAACTCTTCAGCGCCACGCTTGGTCTCACGAACGTCGAGAGAGTACTCATCAACGTGTACAGAGGTCAGCACGTCCTCACGGACAATGCGCTCGTTGAGCACAATAGCATCCTCATAGTTGTAACCCTTCCAAGGCATGTAAGCTACCAACAGGTTGCGACCCAGTGCG
>OMQN01000085.1 GCA_900313235.1 uncultured Prevotellaceae bacterium
CGGTCAGGCATTCCTCGAGCTGCACCCCACCAAGTATGCTGAGGAGCTCGTGAAGAAGATGGAGAAGAGCGGCGCTAAGGCTTACCTCGTCAACACTGGCTGGAACGGCACAGGCAAGCGTATCTCTATCAAGGATACACGTGGTATCATCGACGCTATCCTCGGCGGTGCCATCCTGAAGGCTCCTACCAAGAAGATTCCTTATTTCGACTTCGAAGTGCCCACACAGCTCGACGGTGTGGCATGGGGTATCCTCGATCCGCGCGACACCTATCAGAACCGCGCTGAGTGGGAGGAGAAGGCCAAGGATCTGGCTGCCCGCTTCATCAAGAACTTCAAGAAGTACGAGGGTAACGAGGCTGGTAAGGCACTCGTCGCTGCAGGTCCAAAGCTTTAAGCTTAGACCGAAAGCAACTTCGCCCTACGCAGGGCAAAGCTTGCAGGTCCAGAGCTGTAATAATGGACAATTGATAATGGAATGGCTGCACCTTTCGGTGCGGCCATTTTTTATGGAAATACGCATTTCAGAGTGATGCAATATACTCAGCCAACCGGTTAAGTTGCAGGCACTGCTCTCGCGAGATAGTCCTTCTCTGCATATGATATTCCCAGGGACTGATCAGAAGCATCGTTCCTTTAGCACAAGCGTCAAAAGACTCTCCGGCAGGTTTGTACAACGGAGGAAAACCATTTTCGCGGAGCACGATGAGCCGGTAGCCACGATTCATGGCTTCGCGCATCACTTCTTTCTCTCTTGGGGATATCGCTGCACTTACCAGTACGCCACCATTCGCTCCCACGGCGAGCCATTCCTGCTTGTATGCCTCGAAGATATCGTCGTCGTAGGCTCTGTGTACGACGACGGCAGCCTTCTCGGGATAGGAGAGAAGAGTCCGATTGCCCACCATCTGGCACGACCATTCCCCTATGTCTATGTGGCTCACAATGGTGAATAGTTCTGGGTGCTGGCGCTTGATGGCCAGCCGGCGAGGGTTGTCGGCAAGGTAGGCGAACCAGCGCTCCAGTTCTCCGGCGCCATCAAGGATGTGGTCGTTGTAATTCCTAGAAAACAGGTAGCCGTGAGTCCTTCCGTCTCCTTTGCTGCAACATTGTTGCAGCATAGATGACGGCGGCAGGGGCGATGGAAGCCGAGACGCGTCCGCTAGGCTTTCCAGCCACCTGCGGTAGGCCTTGTTGCAGCCTGCCTTAAAGCCCTTAATGACCATTCCCAGATGCTGCGCCATGTGCTGCTCCACGAAAAGGATGCCGTGCAGATGGTCGGGCATAATCATCGTGTCCAGGACTCTCACCTCGGGGTAGTAGCTGCTAATGGATGTCCAGCAGTCTCTGACCTGCTCGCCTAAGGGCGACAGCTCAATCCTTGGTGCCTCAGGACTACCCTTCTCCGCTTCTGCGTCTCCCACCAGACGACCTAAAAGAGGGCGGCGGCCCTCCACCGTCATCGTTATCAGGTAAACCTGTCGCGACTCATAGTCGTGACCGACACGCCGGCGGAGCATAGAAGGCTTCTTCTCTCCTGCGAACGCTTTGTGTTTCTCAAAAGCTTCCCAATCCATGGCACAGACATCTTTGCACGTGCAAAGATACTAATTATTTTTGGGGGATTGTAATATATATAACAAAATCTTTGTACAATTCTTTGTCTATATGATTATAATATTGTAACTTTGCAGGCTGAAACAAAAACACACAATCCTATAGAATAATGAAAAACTATCTTCTTGTGCTGTGCTGTTGGCTGGCAATGACCGTTTCTGCACAGACGACAATTGAACCTAATCTGAAATGGGGCAAGCCCACACAACAAGAGCTTACAATGACGGAATATGCAGCAGACAAAGATGCTGATGCCGTGGAACTGTTTCGTAGCGTGGAGGTGTATTATGTCTTCATCAATGGTGATTTCCGCGTTATTAACAATGTAAAATGCCGTTTGAAGGTGTTGAAACCTGAGGGTAAGCATGTGGCAGACCATGAGATTGGTGTCAGACTCAGTAGTAGCAGTTCTGTACCAGAAACGGTGAGAGGTCTAAAGGCCGTTGCTTACAATATGGAGAATGGCAAGGTGGTGAAGACCAAGATGGAGAGTTCCATGATCCACGAAGAACAGATTGACAAGACGGAGAAGTTGATTAAGTTCAGCGTTCCACAGGTACGTGTAGGAACGGTCATTGAATATGAATACCGACTGGAAAGCGACCTCTATTTCCAGCTGCGCGACTGGTACGCTCAGAGTAGCATTCCCGTAGTCTATACGAGATATTCTGTGACGATACCGGAGTGGCTGAACTTCCACCTGGAAGAGACGGGAATGAGTCAACTGGAGAATAAACAGGAGTCGGCCTCGATGACCATAGGCGATGACATCATCAATACAGAGACGAACATCTTTATAGGTCACAACCTGCCGGCTCTGAAAGCCGACGACTATATCTGGTGTGCAGCAGACTATGGATGCAAGGTAACGCACGAGTTGCAGAGCGTTACGATTCCCGGCTACGCCTACAAAGACTATTCCGTAAAATGGGAGACCATTGACGAGACCCTGTTTGCAGACGATGAGTTTGGTGGACGCATCAAGAAGAGTAGTCCGCTGAAAGACGAGATGATAGCGGCAGGAATCCCCCAGATAGCCGATGCTCAGGAGCGTTTCGATGCCACCTGGAAATTGCTGCGCCAGCGTGTCAGATGGAATGGCGACTATGCCTTCTGGGCTAAGTCAGGCAGTAAGGTGCTGAAGGAAGGTACGGGTACGAATGCCGACATGAACTTCCTGCTGATTAACATGCTGCACGATGCAGGCATCGAGGCAGAGCCTGTCGTGCTGCGTCTTCGTAACCGTGGCCGTCTGCCGATGTCACATGCCAGTATGAAGTACCTGTCGACCTTCGTCGTTGCTGTAGAACTGAACGACTCTACAACAGCCTTCTTCGACAGTTCTGCAGAAGACGGTTATCTGAACGTGCTTCCTGCCTGTCTGTCGGTAGAACGTGCCCGACTCATTAGAAAAGGAAAGAGCAAACTGGGCGGTTGGGTCAATCTGCAGTCAGTATCTCAGGCAACGACACGTAGCATCATTCAAGCCACACTTACTGAAGACGGTCAACTCAGTGGTACCATGGCGAATGCCTTCTCTGGCGAGGCTGCCGCCACCCTGCGTAAGCGTTGGCGCACAGCCAAGGACAGCACAGAACTGATTCACCAGATGCAGGAAGATAACGACTTCACCATCAGCGACTACCATTTGCAGGGACGCCACGACTTCTCGCCCAACCTGCGCGAAACCATTACCTTCACGAAGCAGTATTCGACAGCCGACGGCATCATATATCTAAACCCATTGGTGGTAGCTCCTATCAGCAAGAATCCATTTACGGCAGAGACACGTAACCTGCCCGTGGAACTGCCCTATAAGCAGTTGGAGGCCATCAACGTAGTAATGAACCTACCCGAAGGCTGGAAACTGGAGGAGGCTATCAAGCCTATCGTGTTGAAGTTCGACGGAATCAACGCCACCATCAGATGTGCTCAGAACGGCAACCAACTGTCAGTACTCTACAAGCTGAACATCAATCGCACGTTCTTCACCCAACAGCAGTATCAAGACCTGAAGGCTTTCATGGAGAAGTTGGTAGAAAACTGCAAGAACATCATCACACTGACAAAAACAGCTCAACAATAGCATACCATGATGAGAAAACGACTGCTGTTATTGGTCTACACGCTGCTGACGCTCTCTGTCGCCGACGCCCAGAAGGCTGTCATTGAAGAGAGTGTGGTAGACGTGGAATGTATGAGTCCCACCCATGTCGTCAAACACTTCAGGGAAGTGACAACCATCCTCAGCGAACAAGGAGCCAGCTTGGCAACCTTTGTATGTTCCTGTAGCAAGAACGACAAGTTGACCGGCTTCAAGGGTATGGTTAGCGACGCTACGGGACGTGTCATCAGGAAGCTGAAAGAGAGCGAGTTGCAAAAGACAGAATACTCGCCCTATCTGGCCATTGATGACTACAGGATGTTTCTGGACTATACACCACCCGTCTACCCTATTACCATCAGCTACGAGTGGACCATCGAAAGTCGTGACAATCTGATAGAGTTTCCTCGCTTCTGTCCGCAGACCGACTACGACATCAGCGTCAAGAAGGCCTCCTATCGGCTGAAGGCACCCAAGAGCATGAATGTCCGCTATGCCTTGCAACATATCGACAAGGAGGTCACGGTCAGCGACCTCTCGTCCACCACACAGCTATTGACCCTCGAAGTGAGCGACATGCCCATCATAAAGCAAGAACCGTATAGTCGTCCGTTCCGTGAAAGGATGCCGATGGCATGGTTTGCACCTACCGACTTTGTCTATTATGGTACCCGGGGAAGTCTTGGCTCATGGGCGGACTACGGTCGTTGGGAATATAGCCTCATCCAGGGGCAGGATGTGCTGCCTGATGCTGTCCGCAGAGAACTGCACCAACTGACAGACACCATGAAGACTGACCGTGAGAAGGTGGAGGCACTCTATAAACGCCTGGAGAAGACCACCCGCTATGTGGCTATCTTCTTGGGCATTGGCGGACAGAAGCCTGCTCCAGCAGCCAGCGTCAGCAAGAGTGGCTATGGCGACTGTAAAGGATTGTCAAACTACATGCGAGCCATGCTGAAAGAGGTGGGCATCGCTTCGAACTATACGACCATCAGCACAGACAATCGGCGCTTCATGCCCGACTTTGCCAGCGTAGGACAGATGAATCACGTCATTCTGCAGGTTCCCCTCGCCAATGACACGCTATGGCTGGAGTGTACCAATCCACAACTGCCTCTGGGCTATGTGCATGACGATATTGCCGGACATGATGCCATAGAGGTCAGCGAACAAGGCGGCCGACTGGTGCGACTGCCCGTCTATGCAGACAGCACCAATCTGATGCGCACCTCCATCACCATTGATATGAATGCCGAGGGAGCGGCAGACATGACTGTCTGTCAGCAGACCTTCAACCAGCAGTATGAAGACCATATCCCCTTACTGAAGATGGACGAGAAGGATCGTCAGAAAGTCTTCTTGCGTATGGTTCATGTACCACAGGCAGAGGTCAACATGCTGAAGGTCAGCCAGGTACCTTCAGCAGCCCAGATGACTCTCGACGCCAAGGTCAGAAGTAACAAGTATGCCACCCAGACCGGACAGCGCCTCTTTGTGCCCGTCTGCCCTATTCATCAGGGATATACCGTTCCCCAAAGCAGCGATGGGCGTCAGGAGGATATATGGATGAATCATGGCTATCTGGATGAAGACGATATCACGCTGACCATTCCCGAGGGCTACGTCATTGAGGCCCGTCCCAAGGATGTCAGCATGGAGTACCCCTTTGCCACGTTCTCCTCTACGCTACAGGTTGTGGGCAACACCATTCACGTCAAGAATCGCCTGTTGAAACGCTCTGGCACCTTCGACAAATCGCTGTTTCCACAGCTTGCCGAGTTCTTCAGTACCGTCAGCAACGCTTATAGCCAGAAGATCGTCCTTAAAAAGGGAAACAATAAATAATGCTTAATGCATAATGAAAACCATGAACCATGAACCATGAACCCTGAACCCTGAACCCTGAACCAAATAAAGGGTGTGGTCATTTTTTTGATATAAGTCAAAAAGGTATCGATATACGGAAATTATTTAATGTTTAATGTTTAATCTTTAATGTTTCTTCGTACCTTTGCACTCGCAATCGAGAGGATTGTAGTTGTTTTTCATTAGGTTAGTAGTTAAATTGTTTTTAAGGTAAAGATTATGTTATTAGATTTTCAAACAACGCTGTTGTTGACCATGGTGGCTCTGGCCACTGTCTTGAGCGTCATCACGCTGGTCCATACCAACATGCGTTAATGGATAGAGCACGGAGTGAGTGATTCATACCGTGCTCTTTTTTTGTTTATAAAACATAAAATATCACCTTATATGATATATTTAACTTAATAAAAGGTAGAAAAATGCTCAAAATTGCGGAAATGTGCGTAACTTTGCACGGAATTTTGGAAAAAAGACACAACTGAATGAAACAGATAAAGACAACATACCTGCTGATAGCCATGCTCTTAGGAGCCTTGGCATCGTGCACCAAGGCTGACGAGACGACAGTGACGCTCTATGACGATGCTGCCATTACGTCGTTTACGCTGGGTAACCTAAACCGCTATGTGGACGGAGTGAAGAGCACCTTTGCCGGTAGCGACTACCTTTTCCACATCGACCAGGTCAACCGCACCATCTACAACACCGACTCGCTGCCCTTGGGTACAGACATCACCAAGGTAGTATGTCTGATAAGCACTTACAACAACGGCAGTCCCTTCCTCGTCAGCGAGGACGGCACCTACATGACCTACTATACTGGTGTCGACAGTGTCGACTTCACCACACCACGCGTTTTCTGCGTGGCTTCCAGCAGCAACAAGGGCATTACCGACTATACCGTTAAGGTGAACGTCCACAAGAAAGACCCCGACGCTTTCGAGTGGCAGAAGATGGCCGATGTGCCCGTGATGACAGGTCTCCGTGCCCTCAACTTCAACAACCGCATCTACGTCTTTGGCAACGAGGGTGGTGCCACAAAGGCTTACTATACGGAGGATGGCCACAGTTGGACACCTGCCACCCTGCCCGCGCTGACAGATGCTGACGCCTGGGGGAATGCCGTAGCCAATCTGGACTCACTATACATCATGGACGGTGCGAAGATATACCGCTCTGCCGATGCCAGCACATGGGTCACGGATGACAGCAAGCTGCCTGACGGCATCACGCTGGAGGGTCTGCTGGGAGCCAGCTCTACCGAGGTATATGCCATAGACACCAACGGTTCGCTGATTACCAAGTACTGCGGCGGCCAGTTGCCCCTCTGGATAGAAGCAAAAGACGAGACAGAGAGCAGCTTCGACGCCCTGCCCACCAAGGACTTTACCATGGTGTCGTACCCGCTGAACCTGTCAGACAGCACTGACTACGTGCTGATGGCCGGCAACAAGCAGACGGGCGACGCATGGAGCGGTCAGCTGTGGCGACGCATTGTAGACTATAGCGAGACAGGCATCATAAGCCTGTTGGAAGAATATATCACTACCCTGATAGAGGGAAAGGACGACTATCCTGAGTGGATTCGCAAGTGGACCTATGTGGACCGCGCCGACGACCACCGCTATGAGTTGCCTGCCCTGGAGAACATCCAGCTGGTACGCTACGACGACGTGCTGCTGGCCTTCGGCGGCAAGGATCTGAACGACACGACGGTAGATGCGCTGAGGACCATCTACACCAGTCGCGACAACGGCATCACCTGGAAGACGTCAACCTTCAGCATGCCTCCTACGGACGGCAATGCGACCTTCAACAGCGCTGCCACCAGCTTCTCGGCAGTAGCCGACGGCCACTACATCTGGATAGTCTGTGCAGGCACCGGAGAGGTATGGCGCGGACTGCTGAACAGAGTGGCATGGGAGGAGTAGAGTTGAGAGTTAAGAGTTAAGAGTTGAAAGGTGAGAAACGCTGTTGTTGCCATCCTACTGATGCTGGCCGTAGGCGCCCAGGCGCAGACAGAGCCGGAATACCGACTGGAAGTCGGTGGTGGTGTCGGTATGGTGTCGTATGAGGGCGACTTCAACGGCAACATCTTCAAGAACCCGCAGGCCGCATTCACGCTCATGGCCAAATACCGCTGGAACCCACGCGTGGCACTGGCCATGAACATCAGCTATATGACGCTGAAAGGCTCGGCGAAGGACGTGAAGACATACGTGCCGCAGCAATGGCAGGACTACTCCTTCAAGCGGAAGGCCGGCGATGTGGGTGTGCGGCTGGAGTATAACTTCTGGCCGTATGGCACAGGAATGGAATATCGTGGAGCCCAACGGCTTACACCTTATATATTTATAGGACTGGGAACAACCGTCTACAAGACCGACAAGGCACAGCTGGCCATGAACGTGCCGCTGGGCGGTGGCGTGAAGTACAAAGCCGCCGACCGTGTGAATGTGGCACTGGAATGGGCCATGCACTTCACAGGCAGCGACCGCCTGGACGGTGTCTCCGACCCCTATGGCATCAAGAGCTCTGGGCTCTTCAAGAATACCGACTGCTACAGTCACCTGCGACTGTCAGTGAGTTACGACTTATGGGCGAAATGTAAAACGTGTCACAATGATAGAGACTAACAACATCCCCCAGCATATTGCCATCATCATGGACGGCAACGGACGCTGGGCCAACGAACGAGGCAAGGAGCGCAGCTATGGTCACCAGGCTGGCGTAGAGGCTGTGCGCCGCATCACCACGGAATGTTCCAATCTGGGTGTCAAATACCTGACGCTGTATACGTTCTCTACAGAAAACTGGGGACGTCCGGCAGATGAAGTAGCAGCCCTGATGGGATTGGTACTCACCTCGCTGGAAGACGAGATATTTATGAAGAACAATGTGCGCTTCCGCGTCATCGGCGACATCAAGCGCCTGCCCGACGTCGTACAGCAGAAGCTGCGCGAAACGGAGGAGCATACGGCCAAGAACGACCACATGACGATGGTGATAGCGCTGAGCTATAGCAGCCGCTGGGAGATTACGGAGGCTGTACGCCAGATTATTCAAGACCTCCACGACCAGAGAGAAGATATCACGCGGACGTTGGAGTTCTGGCATCCGTGCTGAGGACATCACGGAAGAGACTATCAGCCAACACCTGGCTACCAACTTCATGCCAGACCCCGACCTGCTGATTCGTACAGGCGGCGAGCTGCGCATCTCCAACTACCTGTTGTGGCAGATAGCCTATTCAGAGCTGTACTTCTGCGACACCTACTGGCCCGACTTCAACGAGGCTGAGTTACACAAAGCCATCGAGAGCTACCAGAAGCGCCAGCGCCGCTACGGCAAGACAGAAGAACAAGTAGAAAGCGAAACGAAGATATGAAATATATTCAGCAAATAACGATACTACTGGTAGTACTCCTGTGTACTGTCGTACAGACAAGTGCACAGGATGTCATCGTCAACCCAGACATCTCGTATGCCGGAACACCACGCCGCTGTGAGATTGGCGGACTGACGGTCAAAGGTGTAGAAGGCTATGAAGACTACGTACTGCTCGGACTCTCCGGACTGTCTGTAGGACAGACCATTGACGTGCCCGGTACGGAGATTACGGAAGCTGTCAAACGCTATTGGAAGCACGGTCTGTTCTCGAATGCCTCCATTTCAGCCGACTCTATCGTCGGCAACAAGGTGTATCTCTGCATCCACCTGTCTACACGTCCGCGCGTCAGCACCATCAACTACTATGGTCTGAAGAAAACGGAGAGAGAGGACATGGAGGCCAAGCTGGGTATCATGAAAGGCAGTCAGATTACGCCGAACATGATAGACCGCGCAAAGATTCTGGCTAAGAAATACTTCGACGAGAAAGGCTATAACAATGCTGAGATAGACATTGCCCAGCGCGACGACGTAACGGGTAAGAACCAGGTCATCCTCGACGTGACCGTCGACAAGAAGTCGAAGATGAAGGTGCGCGAGATTATCTTCGACGGCAACGATAAACTGTCGAAGAGCAAGCTGACGGGTTCGATGTTCAAGAAGGGTTCCTTCGGCAAGATCAATGAGGCTGGCAAACTGAAGAACATGTTCAAGGCCAAGAAGTTTACACCTGAACGCTATGAAGAAGCCAAGACAGCACTCATCGACAAATATAACGAGCTGGGCTATCGCGACGCGACCATTCTGGAAGACTCCGTATGGACGGTGGACGAGAAGCACGTCAATGTCTATGTAAAGATTGATGAGGGCGAGAAATACTTTATCCGTAACATCACTTGGGTGGGTAACACCGTGGTAACCACCGAATATCTGAACAGAGCCTTGGGCATGCAGAAGGGTGATGTCTACAACCAGAAGCTGATGAAGAAGCGCCTCTCGGAAGACGAGGATGCCGTCGGCAACTACTATTGGAACAACGGTTACCTGTTCTATCAGCTGGAGCCCACCGAGGTGAACATCGTTGGCGACAGCATCGACCTGGAGATGCGTATCCAGGAGGGTACACAGGCACACATCAGTCATGTACGCATCTACGGTAACGACCGCCTGTATGAAGAGGTGGTACGCCGTGAGCTGCGCACCAAGCCCGGTGACCTCTTCTCGAAGGATGCCATCCAGCGTTCAGCACGAGAAATTGCCTCGACAGGTTTCTTCGACCCTGAGAAGGTGAACCCCGACATCAAGCCTAACTACGAGGACGGTACGGTAGACATCAACTGGGAGCTGGAGCAGAAGTCTAACGACCAGCTGGAGTTCTCGTTAGGTTGGGGACAGACGGGTATCATCGGACGTATCGGTGTGAAGCTGAACAACTTCTCCATGCGTAACCTCTTCGGAAAGAACAAGATGCACCGTGGAATAATGCCTATCGGTGATGGCGAGCAGTTGTCGCTGTCGTTCCAGTCGAACGGTAGCTACTACAGTTCTGTATCTACGGGCTACTCTACAGGATGGTTTGGCGGCAAGCGCCCGAATGCACTGAGCATCAGTGCCTTCTATTCTAAGCAAAGTGACATCTCCAGCACCTACCGCAACTCGGCATGGATGAACAACTACTACAACTACTATGGAGGCTACGGCTCGTACAACAGCGGCTATTACGACTACACGTCGATGATGGACGAGGACAAGTACATCAAGCTGTTTGGCGTATCACTGGGTTGGGGTAAGCGTCTGCGCTGGCCTGATGACTACTTCCAGTTGTCGACGCAGCTGTCATACACCCGCTATATGCTGCGCGACTGGAGCTACTTCCTCATCTCTAACGGTAACTGTAACAACATCAACCTGGGTGTCACCCTGTCGCGTACATCTACCGACAACCAGCTGTTCCCACGTCGCGGTTCAGAATTCATGATGTCAGTAACACTGACGCCACCCTGGTCGCTGCTGAACAACAAGGACTACGCCAACCTGGCCACGGCGGAGACCTACCAGCGAAATGTCGACCAGTACAATGCTGAACTGCAGGATAAGTACCGTTGGATTGAGTACCACAAGTGGAAGTTCAAGACCAAGACCTACACAGCACTGACGGAAGGTCAGAAGTGTCTTGTGCTGATGACCCGTGTAGAACTGGGTCTGCTGGGTTCTTACAACAAGTATAACAAGTCGCCATTCGAGACCTTCTACGTCGGCGGTGACGGCATGAGTGGCTACAGTTCGAGCTATGCCGAGGAGACCATCGGTCTGCGTGGTTATGAGAATGGTTCACTGACTCCCTACCGTGCCGAGGGTTACGCCTACGACCGCTTCACGCTGGAGTTGCGCTACCCCATCCTGCTGGGTAACACCACCATCTACGGACTGGGATTCCTGGAAGGCGGTAACGCATGGAATGAAGCAGGTAAGTTCAACCCCTTCGACATCAAGCGTTCTGCCGGTGTCGGTGTACGTATCTTCCTGCCAATGGTTGGTATGATGGGTATCGACTGGGCCTACGGTTTCGACAAGCCCTACGCCACATCAACGTCAAAGGGTGGCGCTCAGTTCCACTTCATCCTGGGACAGGAGTTCTGATGGAGTTAAGAGTTAAGAATGAAGAGTGAAGAGTTAAGAGTGAAGAGTTAAGAGTTGTCAAAACTTGAAACTTTTATTGAGTTTTCACGTCTAAGAGATATAACCCTAAAAAGAAGACAAAAATGAAAAAGTTATTAGTGATATGTTTAATGTGTGTGGCTACATTGTCGCTACACGCTCAGAAGTTTGCACTCGTCGACATGGATTATATCAGAAGTGGCAGGCTGAGGTCGAGGCCATCCAGATAGAGGCACAGACACTCTATAAGAACTACCAGAACGAGGTGGTGTTCCTCTCGCAGGAGCAGAAGAAAGCCAAGCAGGACGCCATCGTTGCGAAGGAGAAGGAGGCTGCCGACCTGAAGAAGAAGTACTTTGGACCTGAAGGCGAGCTCTTCAAGAAACGTACGGCCCTGATGACTCCCATCCAAGAGGAGGTGTATAACGCCGTCAAGGACATTGCCGAGTTGCGCGGCTACCAACTGATACTGGACCGTGCCAGCGACACGGGCATCATCTTCGGTTCACCCAAGGTGGACATCAGCAACGAGGTGTTAGCGAAGCTGGGATATAGCAACTAATCCTCGGAATAACGGAACTACGGAACTACGGAATAACGGAACTACGGAACTACGGAATAACGAGATAACGAAATAACGAAATAACGAAAATAACAAAGAAGACAACTATGAAGAAATTAATCCTTTGCGCAATCTGCGCAATCTGCGGTTTCACCACCGCCAACGCACAGAAATTCGGACACGTCAACTCACAGGAGGTCATCCAGGCTATGCCTGAGTTTGCCAAGGCACGTACCGACATTGAGGCACTTACCAAGCAGTATGAAGCTGACCTGAAGTCGATGCAGGACGAACTGCAGAAGAAGGCTGAGGCTTTTGACAAGGAGCAGGCTACCCTGCCCGACAACATCAAGCAGCGCCGTCAGACCGAGTTGCAAGAGATGTACCAGAAGATTCAGCAGAGCTACCAGGACAACCAGCAGGCACTGGCCAAGGAGCAGCAGGAGAAGATGAATGCCATCACCACCAAGGTTCTTGACGCTATCAAGGCTGTCGGTCAGGCTGGCGGTTACATCTATATCATGGATACCACTGGTGGTATTCCTTACATCTCTACAACCCTGTCAACTGACGTTACTTCAGATGTCAAGAAGAAGCTCGGCATCTAATCATTGACACCTTATATATAATAATAGAGGATGTGCTCGGCACATCCTCTATTATTTTTTCAATGCTTCCAGAGAAGCTTATTGGAATACCAACTCCTCGTCGGGATGGAGATACCAGTCGGTAGCCGTCTCACTGTCGGCAGCCCACTCTGGGAAGGCGTGGCCAGGCTCACAGTAGGCACCTGACATTTCACCATTCTTGTTCTTGCCGATAGAATGCCACTCAAGAGGATACTTGAAGTCACCAGACACCATGATAGCCCACGGCATATTGTTACCGTATGCCCTTTCGTAGGCAGCACCATCAGGCTTGATAGGAGTAACAACCTGAGCTGTCTTGAAGCCGTTCTGTACGGTGTGCACTTCCCAGTAGCCACCACCGTAAGGTTCTACGATAAATACGTCGTAGAAATATTCGGCAAGCATCTGGTTGGCTTTGTCAGCCTCTTTGAAGACAAAAGTATAGGTCGCCGTAGGAGGCTCATCCGTATATTTTTTGTGCTCATAAGCGTCATTACGCTCTACAGTGTTCCAGAAATATCTCCAGACACCACCGTTGTCTGTCTTGACAGGGTTCATAGCCCAGTGAGCATCCTTGAAGAGCACAATAACCATATTATTTGTATTGTTGGGTGCCTGATTCTCTTTCAGGAACGTCTCGCTGGTCTCAATATTCTTGTAATCGCCCAGTCCCTGACCCTCAGGAGACGGGAAGCCATTAGAAACGCTGTAACTCTCCAGGTCCTCACTCTTCACACCGATGAGGCGCATGGCTGCACCGATGTTCTTCGTTGCACCTACTGCGTCGAGGCTCACCTGAACAGTCAGCGTCTTCTCGTTGAGAGTAGGCTTGACGGTAAGTACCACGTCGTTGAAGTCGTAGTCACCAGCATCGGGGAAGTTATCCTCGAAGCAGAAACGGAACGACTGAGGAACCTCAGGACGCTCTTCCTCGTCGGGAGTACCAGCATAGGCTGCACCGCAACCCTCGTCAGATAGTGTGACATTAGCACCATTGTATGTTGTCATCTTGGCGCCAGAGGCAGCGTCCAGACGGTAGTAGGGCTGTGCGCCTACCTCGCCGGCAGCCTGCTGCTGAGCGCTCTTGTCAGAGTAGCCGAAGGGGAAGTGGCTGTCGGTAGCGACATACAGATGGCCGAAGTAGTTGGCTGAGAAACCCTGGTTGGTCTCCCAACTGTTCAGACGCTCGATGGCCTTAGCCTGGAAGACAGCTTCAGCACCATTCGTCGGACCATAGATACCATAGACATCCTTGTTGATAGACAATTTGGCAGTACCCGTCACCTGGAACAATGAGTTGCTGCCCATGTGGATAAAGGTAGGACCGGCAGCCTCGAAGTTGGGTGTGACCACCGAAGCACCGCCATTCAGCTGGAAGCTGTTGCGGTCGGTTTCTCCCAGATTGATGCGGAACAGACTGGTACATGTCAGGCGGCAGTTGTTGATGACGTCGGTGCTGCCAGCTGTGTAGACAAACCTCCCAGTGGTGTAAGTGCCGTCATTGACCCACGAGCAATTATTGCTGTTGACCGTAGTCTCGCCAGTGATGGTCATGGTGCCCAGGTTCTGGAAGTGGCCGGAGCCTTCTACGCTCATTGAGGCAGCACTCATCGTACCGGCATTGATGACCTGTGAGGCACTGTTGGCAATCTGTAGGTTGCTTGTGATATTGACAGTACCCTCGTTGACCAATGCACCAGCAGCATACTGTGTCATTTTTGATGTGGTTATGGTGCCTTCCTTTACATACGAACAACTTGAATCCCTGATTGTTCTGATTCAATTCGTCCGGGAATGTGACTTCAGCACCTGGCAATAATATTAGGCGGACATCTCCTGAAACATACATGCTAAGCTTATGCTTACCAGCTTTCACATAGACATCGGCCAAACCATGATCTAACTGCAGGTGACGTTTATCCTGTTGAGGATCGACGTAGAACGTCTGGAATCGGGCGGGTGTCATGGAATACGAAGGCCACCACACTTCTTGCTTTCCAAACTCAGAGTAGCGGCTTATATCCACTGCGTCTGCAGGTAATGTAGAGGGGTATTCCTCGCTATCTGGGGCGGCAAAGTCCCATGATGGCTCAATGCGGCTACGTTGCCGTGCCTTCTGGCTCTGCTGGTTGTTGATGTCCAC
>OMQN01000120.1 GCA_900313235.1 uncultured Prevotellaceae bacterium
CCAAGAAGATTATCCTGTCGCGCCCTGCCGTAGAAGCTGGCGAGAAGTTGGGTTTCCTGCCGGGCGACATGAAGGAAAAGATAGACCCCTACCTGCAGCCGCTCTACGACGCGTTGGAAGACATGCTGCCACAGGTGAAGTTGCAGGACATGATGGAGAAGAACGTCATCCAGATAGCCCCCTTAGCCTTCATGCGTGGCCGTACGCTGAGCGATGCCGTCGTTATCCTTGACGAGGCGCAGAACACCACCCCCGCCCAGATTCGTATGTTCCTGACCCGTATGGGATGGAACACCAAGATGATTATCACTGGCGACATGACGCAGATAGACCTGCCCAAGACCCAGAAGAGCGGACTGGTTGAGGCCCTACATATATTAAATAACGTAGAAGGTATTGGCATCGTCAATCTGACAGGCAAGGACATTGTGCGCCATAAGTTAGTGACGCGCATCGTCAACGCTTACGAGCGGTTTGATAAAGAAGTTAGAGAAGTTAAAGAAGTTAGAGAAGTTAAAGAAGTTAAAGAAGTTAGAGAAGATAAAACAAGATAACAATGAAAGCATTAACAAAGACGGACTTTAAGTTCGAAGGACAGAAGAGCGTGTATCATGGAAAGGTACGCGATGTGTACAACATCAACGACGACCTGATGGTCATGGTTGCCACCGACCGCATCTCGGCATTCGACGTGGTGCTGCCCAAGGGTATTCCCTTCAAGGGTCAGGTGCTGAACCAGATTGCTGCCAAGTTCCTGGATGCCACTACCGACATCTGTCCGAACTGGAAGTTAGCTACTCCCGACCCCATGGTGACCGTCGGTCTGAAGTGTGAGGGTTTCCGCGTGGAGATGATTATCCGTTCTATCCTGACGGGCTCTGCCTGGCGTGAATACAAGAACGGCTGCCGCGAACTGTGTGGTGTGAAGTTGCCCGATGGCATGAAGGAGAACGAGCGTTTCCCTGAGCCTATCATCACTCCGACCACCAAGGCTGACGAAGGTCACGACATGAATATCTCCAAGGAAGAAATTATTGCCCAGGGCATTGTCTCTGCTGAAGACTACGCCATCATGGAGGATTATACCCGCAAGATTTTTGCCCGTGGTCAGGAGATTGCTGCCAAGCGCGGACTCATCCTCGTTGATACGAAGTATGAATTTGGCAAGCGCGACGGCAAGGTGTACCTCATCGACGAGATCCACACCCCCGACAGCAGCCGCTACTTCTATGCCGACGGATATGAGGAGAAGTTGGCGAAGGGTGAGCCCCAGCGCCAGCTGTCTAAGGAGTTTGTCCGCCAGTGGCTCATCGAGCACGACTTCATGAACGAGCCCGGACAGGTGATGCCCGAGATTACTGACGAGTATGCAGAGAGCGTCTCAGACCGCTATATCGAGCTCTACGAGCACATCGTCGGTGAAAAGTTTGACAAGGCCACAGAAGAAGGCGACATCGCTGCGCGCATCGAGAAGAACGTCAGCGAGTGGCTGAAGACAAGATAACAAGAGGTTGCTGTGACACAGCAACAGACAAGAACAGACACAGCAACAGACAGCAACAGACACAGCAACAGACACAGCAACAGACAGCAACAGACACAGCAACAGACACAGCAACAGACAAGACAGAGAAATGTACGAGCAGGAGAAGATAACACCGTACCACGTCAGTAAAAAAACGGACCACACTCAGGCCATCAGGTCTGAGAAGGCCTCGCAGGTGGAGCAGATGTTTGATAACATCGCTCCTACCTACGACAAGTTGAACCATCGACTGTCGTGGGACATCGACAAGGGCTGGCGCAAGAAAGCCATTAAGGCATTGGCGCCCTACCAGCCCCAGTCGCTGCTCGACATTGCTACCGGCACGGGCGACTTTGCCATCCTTGCTGCCCAGATGCTGCATCCCAAGCAGTTGATAGGGGCAGACATCAGCGAGGGTATGATGGAGATAGGCCGACAGAAAGTCAAGGCACTTGGTTTGGACCAGGTGGTGACCTTTGAGAAGGAAGACTGTCTACACCTATCTTATAATAGTAACACCTTCGACGCTGTCACGGCGGCTTTTGGCATCCGCAACTTTGCTGACCTCGATGCAGGACTGCGCGAGATGTGCCGCGTGCTGAAGCCCGGCGGACATCTGAGCATCATCGAACTGACGACACCCGTCACGTTCCCCATGAAGCAACTGTTCCACATCTACTCCCATACGGTGCTGCCCGTCTACGGACGACTCATCTCCAAAGACACCAGCGCCTACTCTTATCTCACCAAGACCATTGAGGCGTTCCCGCAAGGTGAGCGCATGATGGATATCCTGAAAAAGGCAGGTTTTGCCGAGGCCTCGTTCCGACGGCTGACCTTTGGCATCTGCACGATGTATTTGGCTACGAAGTAGTTAGAGAAGTTAAGAAGTTAGAGAAGTTAGAGAAGGTAAGAAGTTAGAGAAGTTAGAGAAGTTAAGTAGTTATTAAGAATATAAGGATTATGGACAAGTACGGACTTATAGGCTACCCGCTAGGCCACTCGTTCTCTATCAGCTATTTCAATCAGCGTTTCCAGGACGAAGGTGTCAATGCGGTGTATGAAAACTTTGAGATTCCCACCATCGAGGCCCTCGATGAGGTGCTGAACTCCAATCCAGAGCTCAAAGGGTTGAATGTCACCATCCCCTATAAAGAGAAGGTGATACCCTATCTCGACAGTATATCACCTGAGGCCAGAGCCATTGGTGCCGTCAATGTCATCAAGGTGATTCACGAGGGCAAGAATATCAAGTTGAAGGGTTACAACAGTGACGTCATTGGCTTCACGAAGAGCATAGATCCCATGCTTGAGAAGAAGTGGCACAAGAAGGCGCTCATTCTGGGTACGGGTGGTGCATCGAAAGCCATCGACTTCGGACTGCGCCACTTAGGACTGGAAACCGTCTTTGTCAGTCGCTATGAGCGTCCGGGTACCATCCAGTATGAGACGATTACCCCAGAAGTCATCAAGGAGTACAACGTTATCGTCAACTGCACCCCATTGGGTATGTATCCCAAGACGGAGGTTTGTCCGCAGTTGCCCTATGAGGCGATGGACTCGCACACCATTCTCTACGACCTCATCTACAACCCTGACGAGACACTCTTCATGAAGCGTGGAGCCCAGTATGGCGCCCAGACCAAGAACGGTCTGGAGATGTTGTTGCTACAGGCTTTTGCCTCTTGGGAATTCTGGCACGAGAAATAAAAAATGGACGAGTACAGATTATCGATAGACACACTGACCAGCAAGTACAACGAGGCTATCCATGCCTTGGAGGACGCCTTTGAGTTTGAGAAGGGTCAGGTAGGTCGTGTCGATAAGCTGAGAAGGCAGTACTCTGGGCGCTATGAACAACTGCTTCTGGAATATCGAAAGAAGCGTCAAGCCATCACTGACGAATACAAATTCACCCATCCTGCCTGGGCCAAAGCCCGCAAGATGTGGGGCTGGGTCTTTATAGTAGGCGTCTTGGCAGCGATGGTTTGCTGTACGGCAGCACTGCCTGACGACGAAGAGCCGCAAGCAACAGCACTGACCACGACAGCGAGGGGTGACGCGTCGTCGGAAGTCATCTATTGGGATGCAGAGAACATTCCCATTCCTTATCTGCAAGACTCCACGCAGTACGTGTCTAACCCAGACCATATACTCACTCCGCAAACTGTTAATACCCTGAATGTTACGCTGCAAAAATTAAACCATGACTTAGGTGTACAATCACTTGTCATCTTTGTCAACCACATCGCCAATGACGATCCATTCCGTATGGCACAGGATGTTGGAAACAAGTATGGTGTTGGATATGGCGATCGTGGACTGATGATTGTCTCTGGCTACCGAGACCGTTCTCTGAACATCTCGCCAGGACGCTCATTGGAGGGCGATCTCACAGATATTGAGTGCCATCGACTGGAGCAGAAATATGCGGTACCTTTTATGCGTAAAGAGCAGCCCGACAGTGCTATGATATACCTTGTAGAGGCGCTCTACTCCACCCTTGAAAAGAAGCAGTTGCCCACCCTATCTTCTGCCAGCAGTGAAGACGATGTAGACGACCAGACCGAAAGCGCCATAAGCTTCACCTTCTTATTCCTCATGAGTTGGTGTATCTTCTTCCTCCTACTGAACCGCAAATACCACTGGCTGAACCAATTCGGCATGTTGGCACTATTAGCCAATCCGTTCTATGTTGCTACCCACAGCAGTTCCTCTGGAGGTGGTTTCGGTGGCTTTGGAGGCGGCGGAGGCTTCGGAGGCGGCGGAGGCGGTGGCTTCAGTGGAGGCTCCTTTGGCGGAGGCAGCTTTGGTGGCGGTGGAGCCACGTCGAGATGGTGAAGCCTACCCCCAGCCCCTCCCAAAAAGGGAGGGGAGTGGTAAAAGAAAGAGATAATCATTAAAATAATAAGATATGAAACTGAACAAAACACTTATCGGAATTATCGCAGCAGTTGTCCTCATCGGCGGTTGGGCTGCCAGTGCTTACAACTCAATGGTCAGCGAGCAGGAGAAAGCCACTACTGCGCTGGCTAACGTACAGTCAACCTACCAGCGTCGTGCCGACCTCATCCCCAATCTGGTGGAGGTCGTCAAGGGCTATGCCGCTCATGAGAAGGAGACCCTGGAAGGCGTCGTCGCCGCTCGTTCTAAGGCTACACAGGTCACGCTCGACCCCACCAACATGACGCCTGAGAAACTGAAGCAGTTCCAGCAGGCCCAGGGTGAGTTGGGTGCCGCCCTCGGTCGTCTGATAGCTATCCAGGAGAACTACCCCGACCTGAAGGCCAACGAGAACTTCCGCGATTTGCAGGTGCAGTTGGAGGGTACTGAAAATCGCATCAACGAGGCCCGCAACACGTACAATGGTGTCGTACAGCAGTATAACATCGTTATCCGCAAGTTCCCGAAGAACCTGCTGGCAGGTATGTTTGGTTTCGAGAAGATGGATAAGTTTGAGGCAGAGGCTGGTGCCGAGAAAGCACCACAAGTGAAGTTCTAATGTTGCTGTGACACAGCAACAAACACAACGAAGAAAGGCGATTGCTGACAGCAACAAACGCAACAAACACGAAG
>OMQN01000080.1 GCA_900313235.1 uncultured Prevotellaceae bacterium
AACACAACCAATGCACTTGAAGCTATGCAGAGTATGACACCTGGTGTACAGATTACCCAGTCATCTGCTCAGCCTGGTAAGGGTTACAAGGTTTACATTCGTGGTATTGGTACTACGGGTAATGCAGCACCTCTTTATGTAATTGATGGTGTAGCAGGTGGTAGCCTTGACGATATTAACCCCAACGACATTGAGAGTATTGACATTCTGAAGGATGCTGCATCGTCAGCTATCTATGGTGCCCGTGCTGCTAATGGTGTTATCCTGGTAACAACCAAGCAGGGTAAGGCTGGTAAGATAGAACTCACCTACAATGGTTCTATTGGTTGGTCAAATGCTTACAAACGTCCACAGCTCCTCAATGCTCAGCAATACATGACAATTATTGACGAGTACTCATTTAATACTTCTGGCCAGAAGATGGATTGGGCTGGTTTTGTTCCTCAGGACATCTTGACAAAGGTTCAAAGCGGTTGGCAAGGAACTGACTGGTGGGGCGCATTCGAAAACAAGAATGCCGTACAGCAGAATCATTCTGTAACCCTGACTGGTGGTACTGACCGTTCTAAGTTCGCTATGTCTTATAGCTATACTGGTAATGAAGGTATTATGGGTGCTGATCAGGCTTCTTATTACAAGCGCCACACTGTTCGTATCAACAGTGATCACGTGCTGTTGAAGGCCAAGGACTTTGATGCTATCACCATCGGTGAGAATATTTCTATTGGTTATAATAAGAGCCACGACCTCGCTGAGGATGGTATGTATTGGAGCTATATCCACAGCCTGCTTCAGACTTGTCCTATGATGCCACGTTTTGCTGAAAATGGCGACATCTATTATTACCAGACTCCTGATGCTGCAGGTCAGATTGCCTATGGACAGGGCTGGAACTCTTCTTTGTTCAGCAACCCATGGGAGAACCTCACTAAGGGTGGCTTTAATTCTATGGCAGAGAGCCGCAATATCAATGCCAGCGCTACAGCTTTCGCAACCATTCAGCCAATCAAGGGCCTGAGATTCCGCTCTCAGTTCAACTACACTTTGGGCGCAGGTTCATATCGTAACTATGGTGAGCCACGCTCTACTGGTTATGGTAATGCTACTACTATTATATATAATGTAAGCCAGAACGCTTGGTTGAATACTTCATTCTCTGTTGAAAACACATTGACCTACGACCTTCCTATTATTGCTGGTCATAAGATTAGTGCCATGGTTGGTCAGAGCTTCCAGAGCTCAGCATGGAGTGTAAACGTTGGTGGTTCTAATAAGGTTAATAATGGTGAGCAACTTGCAACTCTGAAAGGTTGGGATTCTGCATACCTGACTAACATCAAGTTGGTAAATGCTACCGATGCTACGCTGACTGGTAAGCCCAATGATGAAGAATATCTCGCTTCTTGGTTCGGTCGTTTGACTTGGGACTGGAATGAGAAATATATGGCTACTGTAACCTTGCGTCATGATGGTTCAAGTATCTTCACCGATGGCAAGCGTTGGGGTACATTCCCCTCTGTATCTGCAGGTTGGGTAATCACTAATGAGAAATTTATGGAGCCTGTCACTGGCTTTATGGACTTCTTGAAGATTCGTGGTTCATGGGGTCAGAATGGTAACTGCGCTATCGATAAGTACCAGTATCTGGCTACTATCGCTCTGTCTGGCGAGGCTTATGACAGTGGTTACAAGTTTGGCTCTGATATGAATACTTCTGTTGCAGGTACTCCTAATGTTGGTGCCTATGCCAATATCGTTCCTAACCCTGATCTGACTTGGGAGACAAGAGAACAGCTTGACTTTGGTTTCGATGCTCGTTTCCTCAATAGCCGTCTGGGTGTGACATTTGACTGGTATAAGTCTACTACTAAGGACTGGCTGATTACTGGTCCTCAGATTGCTATCATGGGTACAAATCCTGCAGCCATCAATGGTGGTGACGTGGAGAATACAGGTTTTGAGCTTGCTCTTTCTTGGAATGACAGAATTGGCAAGGACTTCAGCTACAATGCAAGTGTAAACTTTGCTACCAATAAGAATAAGGTAACACGTATTGCCAATGAGAATCACTATATCAATGGTCCTTCGGGTGTTCTCTCACAGGGTACTGAATACTGCTACCGTGCTGAGGAAGGCAAACCCATTGGTTATTTCTATGGTATGTCTTACAGCGGCATCTGGCAGAGCCAGGCCGAGATTGATGCAGCACGTGCTGCCCACAAGGCCGTTCTTGACAATGCACAGCCTGGTGACTGCATCTGGGATGACTGGAATGGTGATGGTGTGATTACCTATTCTGAGGGTGCTAGCAGCGACCGCCATGAGATTGGTAATCCTAATCCTGACGTAACCCTGGGTATTAACCTCGGTCTTACTTGGAAGGGTCTTGACTTCTCTGTAAACGGTGCTGGCGCATTTGGCCATCAGATTATGCGTTCTTACCGTTCATTCAGTGATGCTCCTTATCAGAACTATGATACCTCCATCCTGAACCGTTGGGTTGGTGAGGGCTCTTCAAATACTCAGCCCCGTATCTCAAGTACTGGTAGCGAGAATACCAACTGGGTATCTACTCGTTATATGGAAGATGCCGACTACTTAAAGATTAAGACTGTGACTTTGGGTTACGACTTTAAGAACCTTTGGAAGTCTTGCCCATTCCAGCAGCTTCGTCTCTATGTTCAGGCTCAGAATCTCTACACATTCACCAAGTACACTGGTCTCGATCCTGAGGTTGGTAATACTGCTGGTGGTAGCGGCTGGGCTTCTGGTATTGACCTTGGTCTTTACCCAACCGCTCGTACTTTCTTGGTAGGTGCAAGTATTAAATTCTAATTCGACAAATAAGTTATGAAGAAATATATTTTATCAGCATTAGTTGTTTCGTCAGCAACTTTGTTTACGGCATGTAACGACATGCTGGATACAGATCCACGTGTGACTGACATGACCACAGCTACTTTCCCTGGTAAACCAGCTGATGTAGAGGCCCTGAATGCTGCTACATACAGCATTATGAATACGCTGGGCGGTGGTGACCAAAGTGGTATTTTGAATAATCCTTTCTATTGGTGGTCGCTTATGTCTGACGACTGCTACGGAAGTGGCGGTTTGCAGGATAATGTGGCTAAGTCGCTGCATCATTTCACAACAGCAAGTTCCAACCAGTATGAACAGGATTTCATTCTGCTCTATGGTGGTATTTCACGTGCTAATAACCAGATTGAGACTATCGATAATGTTAAATGGACGGAAGCTCAGAAAGCACAGCGTAATCAGCTGCTTGGCGAGGGCTACTTCATGCGTGGTCTCTATTATATGTGGCTTTCCCAGTTGTATGGTGATGTGCCTTTGATTACTACTACAGTAGTTACACCAGACTTGTATGAGCAGAAAAGTGCTGAAGATGCTATCTATCCCCAGATTATCTCTGACTTCGTTTCTGCAAAGAACTTGATGAAGGCAGAGCGTGCTAATGGTTCTGGTCATGCTGACAAGTTTGCTGCTGAGGCATTTATCGCACGTGCTTATATGTTCTGGGCAGGTTTCTATAAGAAAGTTGGCGAGTTGGCTACTGGTGATGCTACAATGGATCTTGTTGCCCAGGAAGGCTGCCCTGGTGGTACTCTTTCTAAGGCAGATGTCGTCTCTTTCCTGAAGGATGTCGTTAACAATGGCGGTTACAAGCTTTGTGAGGATTTCCGTTCACTCTGGCAGTATTCTAACAGTCTGCTGTGGGATGAGGCTCACGATGGTAAGGGACATGCTTATGCGTTCATTGCTGACATGAAGCGTGAAAACTGCTTTGACCAGCCTGGTATGGGTAATGGTAATACTGAGGAGATTTTCCAGATTCAGTTTATGAATGCCTCTAAGTGGGCAATCGGTGGTACATACAACAATCCACGTATGTATTCTAACTACCTGTCTTGTTTCTGGGGTCTTCGTAATGGTGCTTCCAATGACAATGGTAAGCGTGACAAGACTTATCCGTTCAACCAGGGATGGGGCCAGGGTACTCCTTCTGGTAATCTCTGGGACGATTGGAAAGAAGCTGAGACGAATGGCAACTATTCAGATATCCGTAAGCTCGGTACTCTGATTGATCTTGAAGGTGAGCTTGCTTCCTATACCTATGAAAAGGACGACTGCGAAGAGTCTGGATATGCTGTTAAGAAGTACGCTGACGTAAACCTCGACGCTTGTGCTGCTGATAATGACTCTTGGTGGTCAAAGTGCCCTGGTTATTCTTCAAGCTCTTTGGACAACAAGCAGCAGGGTGACCACTTCGAAGACTACTATCTGATGCGTTATGCAGATGTTCTGCTGATGTTAACCGAGCTCACAGGTGATGCTCAGTATATGAACCAGGTTCAGAAGCGTGCCGGTGTTCCTCAGACAGGTTACTCTTTGAAGGCCGTTCAGAATGAGCGCCGTTGGGAGTTTGCATTAGAGGGCCTTCGCTTCAATGACATGCGTCGTTGGTCTGGTGTAGACAATCACAGCGAGTCATCTTACGCTGCCAAGGCTCTGCAGGCTCAGAAGGGTAAGCAGATTGTTTGCCTTGGCCAGAAGGCTGCTAAGCGTTCTATGGAGCACATGACTTGTTCTTGGGCTAAGCGCTATGCTGATACTAAAGGTTTCTTGCCTAAGCCTCAGGCTCAGATTACCCTGATGAATAATATGATGAAGCAGAACCCAGGATGGGATGAAAATACACCTGCTTCTGAATGGACATATAAAGTTCTATATTAATATTTAATTAGTAAACAAAATGAAAAAGATATTATTTTTGCTCGTTGCCGCAATATGCACTTTCGCTGCTTGCGATCCTGTTCATGAGGATATCAGCAATGGCGGACACATCTCTGTTGACGAGCTGAAGGCAAAGTCTTCTGTCACTGTTGATAAAGATGCCACTGGCAAGAATGGCAATGTCATTACTTGTTCAACGTCTGCTCCTGTAAATGCAAAGTGGGAGATCGGTGGAAAGGAATTCATCGGTAACCATGCATGGAAGAAGATGAAGGTAAATTGGGATAAGGATGGTAATTATGTAGCTACAGATTACACTATCGTTCTTACTGCTGTTTGTCCTGATGGTACTCAGCTAAAAGCTGAATTCCCTGTTACGTGTGATGTGATTACTAACCCACTTCAGAAGTTCTATATCTATGGTGATCCCGCAAAACCAGAAGAGACACCATTCAAGCCTGGTGCTTGGGATGCTGCTGCCATGCGTTTCAGTTCTACAGAAGGTGCTCATCTGCCTACTATCTCCGATGATATTTACTTCGGTCTGAAGACTTTGATTTTTGACGTGTCAGATGTTACTCCAGACTTTGATTTAAAGGTCATGAATGGTTGGTGGAGCAATACCTATTACGATCATGTGAAGTGGACGTCTGGTCTGAACGAACTTCAGATTACTCAGACGATGGCTGATGAGTGCGCTAAGGGCGGTGAAGGCCGTGACCTCGACCTCATGCTGTATAGCGGCTCCATGACTCTCAAATCTGTTTACTATGAAGAGTAGTAAGTTCTTTATGAATATGTATAATATTAACACATCAGTTATAATGAAAAGTTTTTTGAATTATAGTAAGCTCGCAATCACCACGTTTATTGCATCAAGCGTATTTGTGGCTTGTAGTGATGAGATTAGTGAAACTACATGCGATGCCCAATATGTTGCAAATGTGGGTAATATCACGACTGTAGGTCAAGCTGTAGACCTGGGACTTCCCAGTGGTACAAAGTGGGCTGATAAGAATGTTGGAGCATCTTCACCATCTGACAATGGCATCCTCTTTGTATGGGGTGATGTTACAGGCACTCAGAAGCAGGCAAAGACTCCTACATCATATACAGATGTAACAGCTCTTACACCGGTCGATGATTTGTTCGATTTGTATAAGGCCTCAGATGTAAAGTCTGGAACTATTTGTGACACCACAAATATCACGAATATCGTTGAGCCTATGATGATAGACTTGACCTTTATTGGCGATACCATCGGATTGGATTCGATTACAAGAGCCGGTATTGATACTCAGAAGATGAACACCATCAACAACTTCGTAAAGAATAAGTTGAATCAGGTTAAATCAGCTAATCCTGGCTTCCTTGAGGCAACACTCACCAACGAAGATTTCATTCTTATTATTGATTGGGATGGTTCTCAGTTTATTGAGAGAATTGTCAATTTGAAAGGCGATACCGACGAGAAGAAAGAAAGAGAGAAGTTGGACTATTACAAGAAGTATCAATACGCAAGCAATTCTACTCTTCTTATTGACGTAATGGGTTCTACTGCTGTCAACTATTTCTCTTCTCCCAAGGCTGATAATTATTCAGAAGTCAAGGACCAGTTTGGTGTAGTTATGCGTAAAGACTATACAGGTGGTGACATCGCTGAAACTCCTGCTTATAGCATTATTGCAGATGCAGATCACGACCCTGCTGCCAAGAACTGGGGTGGCACCTGGACGATGCCATCAACCGAGCAGGTTAGGGAGTTGATTGAGAAGTGTACATGGGAGTTCACTGGTGCTGGCTACAAAGTAACTGGCCCTAATGGAAATAGCATCTTCTTGCCCGCTGCTGGTTATCGCTTCGGTGATAAGTGGTATGGTAATGGAAATGCTGGCTATTATGCTACTGGTGAGATCTTCGGTACATACCACTTCCCGTCAATGGCCGAGCAGGTTAACGGTTCTAAGGGTGAAATCAGTGGCAAGGACAACATGCCCAACGTGATGATTTTCCAGCATGGTCAGTTTGCCAATGGTGTTGCAGTTTACAACAACCTGAGTACCAGTTATGGACTGTCAATCCGCCCTGTAACAAAGTAATGTGAAATGTTAGTGTCTCATGATAATAGCTGTCTATATGGCAGTGAGACATAGATAATCAATAATAGGCTGACTCAATCAAATGAGTCAGCCTTTTATGCCCCAAAAATGATAAGTAAAAATACAAAATCTGTTGTCGTCCTTTATGTAAGCCTGTTGGCTTTCATCTCATTTGTCGTATATGTGTTATACCTCAATCAGGAGGTGTTCTATACGGCACACGACCGCTCCGAGTTTGTCTGCGGAGCACCTTTCTTCCATACCCTCCTGTCGAAACCTTTTGGCCTGATGCAGTATGTGGGCGCATGGCTCACCCAACTCTTCTGCCGACCAGCCTTTGGTGCTGGCGTACTGGGATTGATTTGGCTCTTAATCTACGTTGTGGGTACTAAAGCATTCCGGTTACAGGGAAGTTCTTCTGCATTGATGCTCTTGCCTGTAGCCTGTCTGCTCACATCGGTTGTTGATTTAGGCTATTGGATCTATATATCTCCTATCAGGGGCTATTGGTTTTCTCAGTCGGTGGCTTACCTCGTAATGCTGCTACTTTTGTATGTTGCCCGTTGTACACCTCGTAAATGGCATTTGGTATGGTACCTGTTAGGTATTGCCATTTATCCTGCGTTAGGATGGTTTGCTCTGTTGTTCATCATTTGTCTGGCGGTTGTCGAGAAACCCACGTGGCGCGAGTTGGTAGCTATTGTGCTGCTCCTATTCTCCATCCCCATCTGGCATACACAACTATATTCGAATTTGAAGTATGACGATGTCGTGCTGGCTGGCTTCCCTCGTTTCATCACAGCCAGCGACAAGTCGGAGCATCTCTCCATACCTTTCATGGCTCTTGCTGCGGTTTCTATGCTCCTTCCATTGTGCAATCGCTACTTGCGCCAAGCCGTGATTCCCGTGCTATGTACGCTTGTTGGTATCATCTTTACATGGAATCAGATGTTTTACGACAAGAACTACATCAACGAGATGCGTATGGTACGCTATGCTTCCAATGACGATTGGAAGGAAGTCTTGCAGATGGCAGAAATCAATAAGAGACCAACCAGCACCATGGTGTTTCTCAAGAATATTGCTTTGATGCATGAAGGGGGCTTGCTTGACCGTTCGTTCAAGTTGAGTAATGATGCTGAAAATATTTACAACCCCGATACACTCCATGTCACTCTGTTGGATATTGCATCCCCTCTGGTATACTACAACTACGGTATGATTAATGAGGCCATCCGACTGAGTTTCGAAAATGCCATCCAAGCAGGGTTCTCACCTTTCTATCTGAAGATGCTTTCCCGCTGTGCCTTGGCTAGAGGAGATAAGAAATTGGTAGAACGCTATACCACCATACTGCACCAGCGTCCATTTTATGGCAACTGGCAGCCGTCAGCCGTCAACCCGATGGTTTGCGAGTTGCAGAAATGCTATTCTGATGAACTCACTGGTGTAGAAAACAGTGATAGTTATCTTGTTAATGGCATCAGTCTATGGTACGAATCAGATTCTAAGCTGGCTTCAGAGCAGGCACTTTTCTATGCTATGATGCGTTGCGATTCACGTCGTTTCTGGCCGGCGCTGCGTAACTTCGTGAAGTTACATATGGATGATCAGTTTCCGCTACATGCCATGGAAGCATATATTTTGTATATGGATAAGGCCCCAGAAGAGAAACGTATGATGCTCCCTGTTGAGAAGTCCGTTTACGAACGCTACAAACAGTTTTGGGCGGCATTGGAAACCAAAGCAAAGCCAGGTATGACTATTGAAAAGGTTGGTGAGGAGATGCGCAAGGACTTCGGTGATACCTATTGGTGGTATAACATCTTTGGTAGAAAACCTATTTATGTTAACGGTTATGTTGGTCATGAATTACAATCATAAGAAAGACATGAAAAGATATATTCACTCCTACGTCCTATTATTGGCTGCAGCTTTCTTGCTGTTGTCATCGTGTGCGAGTCACCCCGATGTGCCTTCATCGTCGAAGGATGCCAAGTGTCTGCCTGCCATCTATCCAGATTATTGCAATGTTACGGTGCCTTGTAACATCGCACCGTTGAACTTTATGCTTCCTGCCGATGAGTATGAAACGTGTGTAGCTCGTTTCACCATGCCCGATGGCGAGCAGCAAACGTACGGCGATGGTGTGAAGGTGCAGATACCGGAAGATGAATGGCACGCCATGCTCGATGTCTCAAAAGACAAGAGCCTCAAGGTAGAGGTTTGGGGCAAGAAGCCGGACGGATGGTTGGCGTTCACCCCCTTTGAGATACATGTCGCTAAAGAGCCTATCGACGAGTATCTGTCATACCGTCTCATCGAACCCTCTTATGTGGCATGGACCTATATGGAGATTGCCCAGCGCCATCTCTCCACCTTTGAAGAAACCCAGATTTTCAATAACGAGATTACCTGTAATAATAGGGAAAAGGGACAGTGCATCAACTGCCACAGCTATCAGAACTACAAGACGGACAACATGCTGTTCCATGTGCGTCTTGCTAATGCCGGAACCGTCATTGTGAACGATGGCAAGATTTCGAAGGTCAATCTGAAGCGCGACTATACCATCTCCTCAGGTGTCTATCCCGCATGGCATCCCACTGCCAAGTTGATTGCCTTCTCAACCAACCTGACGCGTCAGGCATTCCATACGTCCAATCCCAATAAGATAGAGGTTTACGATTTGGCCAGTGATATGATACTCTACGATGTGACGACAGACTCTGTGAGCATTGTCAGCAACGACTCCACGCTCTTGGAGGTCTATCCCACATGGTCGCCCGACGGCAAGTACCTTTATTATTGCAAGTCTGTTCCTCTTCCAGAAGAGATGCATGGCCAAGACATCAGAACGACCTACGAGAAGGTGCAATATAACCTCTATCGCCGTTCGTTTGATGTGGCCTCGCACGCCTTTGGCGACGAAGAACTCATCTACGATGCTGCCTCGTCAGACAAGAGCGTAACCTTGCCGCGCATCAGTCCTGATGGTCGCTATCTGCTATTTGCTTTGGGACAGTATGGCTGCTTCCATAGCAGACATCGCGATGCTGACATTGTTTGTTTGCCGTTGAATCAATATACTGGCGTAGGACTTACTGCAGAGACCTCTTCCACTGTAGATCTCACCTTGTTAAACAGCGCAGGCTATTCTGACAGTTATCCGTCATGGTCGAGCAATGGTCATTGGATAATGGTGGCCAGCAGGCGCGATGACGACAACTATAGCCGTGTGTATTTTGCTTATTTCAACAAGGGGAAAGTAGGGAAGGCCTTGTCCGGAGTTCATGATAGAACCTGTCAAAATCAGTGTCAACGAATTCAGCAAAGTGTTTGAATGAAGCATTTGCACCTAATATATACGCTTCTTTTCGGTGTGGCCGTCCTGCTGTTCTTCGGGTTGGCCTATCCACACCATCTGCACTATCAGGAGCAGTTTCAGCTGTTCCTTTTCGACAATAGCTACGTTCTGGACGTACTCAACAGACCCGGTGGACTGGCAGACCTGTTGGGGCGCTTCACCACGCAGTTCTTCCTTTATGCCTGGGTGGGTGCAGCCCTCATTGCCGTATTGCTCTCCACTGTCCAGCTGCTGTCGTGGAGCCTACTTTGTCGTCTGCCTTTAGCCCATCGCATAGGGTGGGGCAGTGTGCTCTTTGCACTCAGTTTCCTGCCGTCCTCCCTGCTCTGGCTCTTCTTGCTCGACGAGAATGCGCTGATGAGTGGTCCTTGGGCTCTCTTGCTGACACTGCTTGTTGCCAGGGGCTATCAGGCACTGCCACGTCGGCGATACCACTGGCTGCTACTTCTTTTGATTATTCCCGCACTCTATTGGTTGGTGGGCCCTGTCAGTGTGCCCATCCCCGCTGACGCGCTGTGGCTCGACGTCCACTACCATCGCTACCCCTCCGTTTTCCCTGTTCTGCTGTGGGGCTCCGCGGTGGTGGCCTTTCTCGTTGTCGTCACTGGAATAGTTGTGCGCAAGGAGACAGAACTGGGACATAGCATTTCCTCTGGGAGTGTTATCCTCAGGACTGTCCCCACCTTGCTGTTGATGGTTGTCGTGGGGTTGCTGGTCAGTCACCATGCCAATTTCAAGGCTGAGCGTGTCATGCACTACGACTTCATGGCCCGTTATCAACAGTGGAACCGCATCCTTCAAACCATCGATGCCGAGCGTCCCAACAACCAGATAGGTGTCACCGTACAGAATCTTGCGTTGGCTATGCATGGCAGGCTTGCCGACCACCTCTTTGACTATAACCAGAACGGCACGGTAGGACTCCTGCCCGATGTCAGGACGGACGCTACCAGTCCGCTGCCTACCGCCGAAGCCTTCTATCAGCTCGGCATGATTAGCGTCGCCCAACGCACTGTCTTCGAGGCTCAAGAGGCCATTCTCGACTATCAGAAGAGTGCCCGCTGCTACAAGCGCCTTGCCGAGACCAACCTCATCCTTGGCCACTATGCCGTTGCTCGCAAGTACCTCATGGCGCTGCAGAAGACGTTGTTCTATCGCCAGTGGGCTACCCAGACCTTGGCTCTGCTGAATAACGAACTTGCCATCAGCCGACATCCTGAATACGGTCGTCTGCGCAAGATGTCCTACTATGACGACTTCTTCTTTGGAGGTCATGTCTCTGCGCAGATGCTTGAGAGCCTCTTTGATGTCAACCCGTCCAACCGACTGGCCTACGAGTATCTGGTAGCCTATTACAAGTTGACAGGCGACCGTGAGAGTTATGTGAAGTTCCTTCGTCGTTTACAGTAATCGCATGAGAAAATATCTGTCCATCCTCTTTCCTCTTTCCGCCGCCATCCTGTGGCTCTTTGCCGCCTGCACAGAGACCGTCAGCGATGCTCAGCAAGAGTCGCACCAGCCATCCATCTATCCCGACTATGTCGGCGTCACCATACCTGTCAATATCGCCCCTCTCAACTTCTCTATGGCCGATGACGATGCCCTGCTCATCGATGCTGTCATCTCCGACCGCCACGGCCACAGCCTGCACAGCCAGGGTGGGGCGTCTACCGATTTCGACCTCGACGACTGGCACCAGCTGATAGCTCAGTCTGTTGGCGACTCGCTCAGCGTCAGCGTCTCTGCCAAGTATGCCGACGGCTGGCATACCTACCGCACCTTCCCGCTCTATGTCAGTGCCGACAGCATCGACTTCGCTGTCACCTATCGTCGCATAGCTCCTGGCTACGAGGTGTGGAGCAAGATGGGCATCTACCAGCGCAATCTCTCCACCTTCGCCGAGGAAGTCCTTCTGGAAAATACGGCTATCGGAGGTCAGTGCATCAACTGCCATACCGCCAACCATACCAATCCCGACCAGTATGTCTTCCATGTCCGTGGTGCCCATGGTGCCACAGTCCTTCATCACGACGGCTACGACGAGTTGCTCAAGGCTAAGAGCGACCTCCTCGGCGGAGCAATGGTCTATCCCTATTGGCATCCCAGTGGCCGCTTTTGTGCCTTCTCCACCAACAAGACCCTCCAGACCTTCCATGCTGCAGGGCCTAAACGTGTAGAGGTCTACGACAACTCTTCCGATGTCTTTGTCTATGATGTCAAGAATCATACCGTGCTCCTTGACACCCTCACCATGCAAGAGCGTTGGGCAGAAAACACCCCCGCCTTCTCGCCTGATGGCCGTTGGCTCTACTTCACCACAGCCCAGTGTCAGAGCTACCCCACGGACTACGATCAAGAGCGCTACAGTCTTTGCCGCGTATCCTTCGATGCCCAGACGGGGCGGCTGGGGCAGCAGGTTGATACCCTTGTCAGTGCCGCTCTGACAGGCAAGAGCGCCTCTTGGCCTCGTCCCTCCTACGACGGTCGTTATGTTTTGTTCACGCAGACAGACTACGGCTATTTCTCCGTGTGGCACCCCGAGGCAGACCTCTGGCTGTACGACGTGCAGACCCGTCAGTCGCATCCCCTCACCGAGGTCAACAGTCAGGAGGCAGAGAGTCTTCATGCCTGGAGCAGCAACAGCCGCTGGTTCCTCTTCACCAGTCGTCGTGACGATGGCCTCTTCACGCGTCTCTACTTCTCCCACATCACCCCCGACGGCCGTGTCACCAAACCTTTCCTCTTGCCCCAGCGCAATCCTAAGGAGTACTATCGTCAACTGTTCTATTCCTACAATACGCCCGACTTCACCTCCCGTCCCGTCAAGATGGATGCTCGCAGGATGAGTCGCCAGATTATGAGTGACGAGCGTATACCCACTCAACTGCGCATGATGAAGTAGTAAAGAGCATGTTTCTAAGTGAGGTGTACTGATTTAGGTTGACAGTTTATACTCTTAATTTCAATATAGGTTTACAATCCTGTTTGTTTACATTCTTGTGGCAGTGCCTTGCTTATTC
>OMQN01000083.1 GCA_900313235.1 uncultured Prevotellaceae bacterium
GAGATGCCCGAGTTGTCGCGTGCTGTTCTTGAAGTGCTGCGCCAGCCGTTGGAAGATCGGAAAATATCCATCAGCAGAGCCAAGTATAGTGTGGAATATCCCTGTTCCTTCATGCTGGTGGCAAGCATGAATCCGTGTCCCTGCGGCTACTATGGCGACCCCACGCACAACTGTGCCTGCACACCTGGGCAGATACAACGCTACATGAACAAAATCAGCGGGCCCCTACTCGACCGCATTGACATCCACTGCGAGATACAGGCCGTACCGTTCGCGCAACTCAGTCAGATGCAGCCAGGCGAATCCAGTGAGCAGATTCGCGAGCGCGTGATTGCCGCCCGCAAACGACAGGAAGAGCGCTTCAAACCCTACAAAGGCATCCATTGCAATGCGATGATGAGTGAACGGATGCTCCACGAGTTTGCCGAGCCCGATGCTGCGTCTATGGAGATGCTGCGCATGGCCATGGAACGTCTGAAACTCTCTGCCCGTGCCTACAGCCGCATCCTCAAGGTGGCCCGCACCATTGCCGACCTCGCCGGTTCTGAGAATGTCCAGTCACAGCACATTGCTGAAGCTATCGGCTATCGCAACCTTGACCGAGGCGACTGGGCAGAGCGTGGATTATAGATTATACAAACTAGTCTCACTCACCAAACTATAAGTCATTCTCCGCAGCAGCTTCTTTGGCGGCTTTCTCTGCTGCCTTGGCAGCCTTGCGGGCGGCTTTAGCCTCTGCCTTGGCTGCTTTACGAGCCGCTTTTTCCTCTTCACGGGCTGCTTTACGGGCAGCCTTCTCTTCTGCTTTAGCGGCTTTACGCACTGCCTTCTCTTCTGCTTTCAAGGCTTTCTCTTCAGCGCGGGCAGCACGACGTTCCTCCTTAGCAGCCGCCTTGGCCTCCTTCTTGGCGGCACGCTTCTCGTCACGCTTAGCCTTGTCCTCGTCAGACATCTTATGGAAACGGATGCCAGGTTTGATCTTGGTCTTCTTCATCTCGTTCGTATTGGTAAACGAGAAACCGCAAAGCACGTCGACACGCTTGCCCTTGACAGTGATGTTGCCCGTTGCCACAGCACCGTCGCTCTCCAATTCGGCAACGATGTTGCGCACCTTAATCTTCTTAAAGCTCCCTTCCTGAACATCAGCCTGCACACTACCAATGGGCAGCTTACCGCCCTTTACCTTACGCATCTGAGCAGTACGGGGCTTCGAGATGTCGAACTTGAAGTCAGCCTTACAGGCAATCTTTCCCAAATCGGGCATATCCATGGCCTTGCCCAACTCAAAGGAGTCTGTGCGCACGGAACCCAAGATGTATTTGCTCAATTCGTCGAGCGTCAGATGGACATTCAGCTTGCCAGGTACCGTATTCAATACGCCGGCAAACTGTTCTTTCTTCCACAATACGTCAAAATGGCCCTGATAGGTGAAGCGTCCCAAGGCATACAACTGCTTCATCATGAACTTCTTGACGTCAAACTGGTTGATGACATGCTCGGCATAGACGCCTTCCGTCAGCAACTTGTGTACATCAAAATGAACACGCAGGGCGTACTTATCTTTCAGGTTGCTGATGCGTCCCGTTGCAGCGACGGTCAGCTTCTTGTCGGTAGTGCTGACCGACACGTTACGGAAGCGCAACTCATTATCGTTACCACTCATCTGCGTCTGCAACTGGAGAGGCAACGAGAATTTCTTCAGCACGGGAGCAAAGGTTTTAGCGATGTCCTTCAGCACCACCCTACCTTTGATCTGGGACGTTGAGAAGGCTAACGGCCGTTTCTCTTTCTTACTGGGCAGTTGGATATCGGCACCGGCAATAGCCAGCGACGTGTTGGGCAATTTGATGGAGACGTCACTCAGATGCGCCATACGCTTATTGGCATGTAGCTTCAGCAACAACTCTTTGATGAGGAGCCCTGAGCCACGATCTTCGGCCATGCCACTGGTGACATGTGCCACCAAGGTGTCTTTACCCACCGTATCTACCTGAATGTCGAGTTTGGCAAGTACATCGAAGTGTCCCACGTCAAAAGCGCCACGCTTGGGTTTGTTGGTATTCTTGCGGGGCTTATGATTGTCTGTCTGATAGCAGAAATTGTCAATGGTCAGCTGGTACTGGGTGCCCTTGCCGGAAGCATCCAGCATACCTATTGACAGGCGGTTGTCAACGGGACCTTTCTTAGTCTGTCTCACAAATGAAGTCATCAGGTCGCGCACCTCAGCAAAATGCTGTTCCTTGCGATTCTTCTTGTAGCGAAGGGAACCTAACTGAGCCTGCACAGAATCGTTATAGCTGACTTTGATATCCTCCAGCGCCAGTTTCTTGACATCAATGGTCATCGGCTTCTTCTTCACCTGCGTGGTATCGACAGCAACGGAGTCTGTCTGGGGCTTCTTCTTGCTCTTGAAAGCATCGAGGACAAACTGGTAGTTAGCTACTGAGTCGCTATCGCTGGCAGGCTTGTATAAACGAGCCTCCAAGCCACGTATCTTTGCTTGCGAGATGCTCACCTCATGGTGCAGTAAGGGCAGAATCTTCAAGTCGACGCCCAGTTCACGCATCCGGAACATCTTACGCTGCTGCTGGTCGTCAATCTCCACGCCATAGAGGCGCACCCCCTGGTCGATAAAGCTGACATTGGCCTTCTCTATCCGCACGGTAGTGTGCAGATAGTCGCTCAGCCTCTGGGTAGCATTCTCTACCAGACGTTTTTGTACAGCATCGGTATGGAATACGGCGAAAGCGCCAACAACTAAGACCACTATGGTGGCCAGTAGTCCTCCAAAGATTTTCAGTGTTAACAATAGTGCTTTCTTCATCGCCGTAAGGATTTTTAGTTAGGTTCTCAGTGTCAATGCATCATCTTATGAATGCGTTCTTCCAAGTGTTTGACGGTTAGATTTCGTGCCACGACCTTTCCCTTACTGTCAATAAGCAGATTTGCGGGAACATCGGCCAATCCGAATTTCTGTAGCAGAGGTGTTTCCCACATCCTACCATCACACACCGTCGACCACTTCAGTGAATCGTGGGCTATCTGACGCCGGCAAGTTGCGGGTTGTGCATCGAGACAGATACTCAGCACACCCAGTTTGTCGCCATATTGCTCCTTCAACTTCTTCATGGTCTGTTGCTGATTCGTACTCGCATAGCTCCACGAAGCCCACGTAGTAACCACATTAACCGTACCTTTCAATGCTTTCTCCGTGACCTTCTTCCCTTGGATATCGGTAGCCGAGAACTTAGGTATCAGGGCTTTAAGACCACTGTTCTCCAGCTTCTTTAGCTGTTTTTTCAGAATCAGCAGCTGCCCGTTTTCGGGATTCTCTTGTAGCAGCATCTCTGTCAGCACACGGGCTTGTCGGTAGTCAGGCTCTGGCGACAGGACGAAATAACGCTGTAAAAGATAGATGCTGACGGGAGAATCGCGGTTCTCTTTGATAAAATTGCTGACGACATCAGGGATGTCGGGCGGTGTCAGTTCGTTGAGTTGCATACGTAGCATCGTCATATCCTCGTTGTCTGACGTGCCCTCAATAATCATCTCCTTCAAGTGCGTGGCATCACCTTTGATATTTACCGTTGCGCCAGACTTGGCAAAGATAGGCTGCTCAGAATAGTTGGGGAATACGAGCATCAAGGTAGACTGGTCGAAAAGCTCCATCTCGTAAGAGAAGCGGCCATTACGGACAGGTATCGTATCGATGCCCACCAATCCACCGTCGAGGCTATATACCCAAAACTCGCCCTGATTGATGTTGCGCAGGCGGCCTTCGAGACGGAACTTGCCGCTCTCCGTGCCGCATGCCACCATCATCAGTGCAAGTAATATATAAGCAATGTGTTTCAATGCTTATCTCTTAAATTCAAGATCATTATCAGCATAAGCCTTCAGTGAGGGATCCTTCTGAATGGCTGAACGCAGGAACGACTGAGCAGCATCGGCATTACCCTGACGAGCATTGACGATAGCCTGCAGATAGTCTGTCATGCCGTCGGCATTCTTGACATTCTTGAGGGTCTGAGTAGCCTTGGCATAGTTCTTGTTCAGAATCTGAGCCAGTGCAGCGCTGTTAGAGTTCACACCATTGAAGTCCTGCTCAGCCAGTGCATAGTTGCCCTGTGCCAGGTGCAGGTTACCCAGTGTCTCTGCCAGTCCATTGGCATTGCCAGCCTGACCGATGTAGTTCTCGGCAGTCTTGACGTCACCCTGCTGCAGAGCCAGCAGACCCAGGTTTGCCTTGGTCTCAGCGCAAGCAGCACCCGTGCCGGCAGCCTGTGTCAGATAGCGCTGTGCTTCGTCGTAGTTGCCCTTGCTATAGGCCAGTGCAGCCAGATTGTTATAGCCACGGGCATCCTTGGGATAGAGGCGTATGGCAGTCTTCAGGATACTCTCCTGCTCGGCGGGAGTATCAGCGATAGAGGCAGCATAGATCAGCTCCTCGACAGTCAGCTTAGAGGGGTCGCTCTTTATCTGGGCGAAGATGGTTTCATCGTCATTGCCAAGAGTCTCGTAGTTGATGGTCAGACGGGCACGGCGCAACTCGGGCAGGATGCCGTCAGCCAGTTCCTGGAAGCCATGGCTCATATTCTTAATCTGTTGCTCACGCTCCTGGGGATCCTTATACATAGAGAGCACACGCAGAATCACATCCTTGTCCTGAATGTCGCTGGCCTGTACCAACTGCTGGAAGCCCTCCCAGTCCTGAGCGGTGTAGTTAGCTTCTACGTCAGCATCCACATTTGTCTGCTTCAGTTGCTGCTTCACAAAACCCTCTGTATTCTCCTGGCGCTTATTAGCCAACTTCTCGTTCAGGGCAAAGCCACCATCAGGAGATGCATAGGCAGATATCTCGATATTGCCGAGCATCATGTTCTCGCGATCGCCGCTGATGCGCTTCAGCAGACTGACAAACTCCTGTACAGAATTGTTTTGCAACTCACTCTTACGGAGCTCGGCCTGCTGAATCAGGAACTTGATGTTAGCCTCCTGCTTCTGCTCTACCACACGCTGGAAAGCATCAGGAGCAACACTGGGCTGTGCAGAAGCCAGCGTACGGTGATACAGTTCGCTGGTAGCGATGACACCGTTAGCGACCTTGATGGCAGGAACATCAACCTGCTTCTTGCCCACCTTGGCATCGAAGGTCAGGAAGAGTTCGCTCTTCTGCATGGCATCCTCATAGGGGAAGTTGGTCTTCATGGTGTAGTGGCCACCCAGCTGATAGCTGATTGTCTGGTCGTTGCCCAGCACCTTTTCACCTTGGAAGGTAGCAGGACGGCCCTGTACTTTCTGCTCTACGCCATTCTTCATGAAGCGCAGTTCAGGGGTCACCGTAACCACTGCTTTCTTATTCATGTATTTCTCAGGGAAGACACCATTGATAGTTGCGTCCACCTGGCCACCGTCAGCAACCAGTGGATCGGGATTTACCTTGAAATAGTCACCAGAAAGTTGGCCCAGCTTTCCTGAGCACGATGTCAACATGGCAGCAGCCATCAGTGACATAAGTAGAATGTTCTTTGTTTTCATATTCTTATCAATAGCTATTTATGCATTATTCTATTCTGCAAAGATAGAAAATATATTCGGTATAACGGCGAAAAGCACCTTTTTTTATATAATATTGGTGGTAATTTTTATTTTTTTATTCTTTTCTTCTTTTATTTCCGAATTATTTACTACCTTTGCACCCGATTTTGAAAAAGGACTTGTCGGCATAGCTCAGCTGGTTAGAGTATCACCTTGACATGGTGGGGGTCCTTGGTTCGAGTCCAAGTGTCGACACAAAAGCAAAGAGCGCTAACAGCATCGTTAGCGCTCTTTACTTTTATGCTGTCGGACAGCTTACATTTTCTTGATGACCAGTTCTTCAGCAGTGTACTTCATGACGGCATCAAAGATTTCGTGCAGGTCTGCATAGCTTTTGTCCGAATGGGCAATCTTGTTGATGCTGAACTGACAGCTCAGTTGTATCTTTCCATCGCCTGTGGTTGTCAAGACACGTCCCTCAAGACCCTTGTCCTGCGTGATGATGGTCGTATTGCGCTGTTCTCCGTCAAGCATATAGCCCTCTGGCAACGAGATATTCACAACAACACGGTGTGTACCCGTACTCTTGAACTCTACAGGAATCTTACGGCTTGCGGCACAGAAGGGATTCTCAGCGATAATCGTTGGGAAAGGACATATCTTGATGGTATTGCCATCCACCTGTCCCTTGCGGGTAAACGTAGTCTCCTCAGTTTCAACGGGGGCAAAGGCTGTGATGCCTTTCTCATTACGATAGTTCATAGCAGCCAATCCCTCATAGCGTGTTGTCTGCGTACCTGTCAGGGTACCATCAACAGCAAGTTGGGCATTGATAATAGTATTCTTCTGTGACTTCTGCACTTTCTGCAGATTGACCCATGCACTCTTTCCTTTCTTCTGTACCAAACGGGCTTTCTCCACCAGTAACGGTTCGGCCAGCACGTTCAGATAGCCATTCTTCGATGAAGCGTCAAGATAGACATTGGCTCCTGGCATTACCACACCCACAATGAATGTAGACAACTTGCGCAGAGCAGGGAAGTTATAGGGCAGCATACCCTGGTCACGCGTTCTGAGCATGACAGGAGCAGCCGTAAGACCTACATCGTTGAGCGACTGTATCAGCAGCAGATTGATATCGGCATTCGATCCGCCCTGCTTCTGGAGTGTCTCAGATGTTGCTGCGGGAGAGATGGCATATTCGCCATTCCACTTGACCTTGTCCATCACCAGTTTGAAGACAGCCTCAATACGCTGCTTCTGGTCAGCAATCTCCTCTATCTTTGCTTCCTTCAACTCTTTGGACAGCGGACTATGGTCATTGAGGCGCATGCCCAAATCTTCAGAATCAAGAATCATCGCGTCAATCTGTTCCCATGTCCTGGCATAGTCCATCTGCATCATGCCTGGCAAGCGATACTGTTTCAGTTCGGCAGTAATACCTGCACAGTAGTCTTGGGCATTCCACACATAGTCGTCCTTCTTCACGCTCATCAAGTCACGGCCGACATAAACATAATGGTTGGTAGTGATCTTCGATTGCTTAGCCAGCGGGTCACTCACCAACTTAAAACTCATAGAACCCAACGTACAGGTATAGGTCAGGCGCTGAATACCATGATCCTCGATGTTGAAAATCAGATAGCTGGGGATATTCATATCCAACTTGGCATAGACGACAGGAATCTCGCGTTGAGCATACCAGTCATGCAGTTGCCAGAACAGCTGGCTATGGATGGTGTACTCATACTCTATCACCGTACCCTCTTTTACATTAGGGACAGTAAACTCCACCTGATAGTTATGCTCATCAATCTTTGTCTTGACGATGTCGCTCTTCTTCAAAGAAGTCTTTACCACCTTGCCGCCTTCCAGGTTAAAAGCGGTAGCCTTGATGCTCTCCACTTGCTCGTCACCCTCAACGGCAAAGATGTCTTCCGTCATGGAGACGCCCTCACCCTCGAAATAGGAGTTAGAACTTCCGCCGGCCTTTGGCAGACTCATGCCATTAGCTCTCAGACCGCCAATATTACTGTTGGCAGACAATGCCACCTGATAAGGTATCACGACCTTGGCCAATCGTGCGCCGCTGGGCTTCAACACCTTGATACGACACTTTTCCCGATAGTCAGTCAGATAACCGATATTCTGTACGGCATACTCCACATCTGTCAGTCGACAAAGCACCACAGCCTCTGCGTCAGGCTCAGCGGCATAGGTTGTCATCTGCATCTCTTCCTTGGTGGGTTTACCAAACTTCATGTTGACGTTGTCTTGCGCCATTAAGGATACAAAGGGACAAAACAACAATAGTTGTAAGAATAAGGTTTTCATTGTGTGTGTTTGTTAGTTAGTCAGTTACGAGTCTGTGCCGCGAGCGGGACTCGAACCCGCACAGCCGTTATGGCCAAGGGATTTTAAGTCCCTCGTGTCTACCATTCCACCATCGCGGCAGCCGTAAGTGGTTGCAAAGGTACAAAAAAAAGTGAAAAGTGAAAAGTGAAAAGTGAAAAATTTGCTTCCGCAGCGTATTTTTTATCTTCTGAAGACTCTGACGACGCCAAAAGGTCCTGTGGTAGATGCCACATATTTGTCCAGACCGCGGTCGCCCTCTTCTCCATTCAGGATGATGCCGCCATTGTTCATATCATACTTCTTACCACACTTGCTGCATGTGGCAATACCGCTGTTCTCCATCGCTACACGATAGTTAGGATTGATGGTATTGTTCTCACGACGCACACAGTTGGGACACTGTACGTCGTAAGCCACAAAGCCACCATTGGGTCCGTCTGTATTCAGCGTCTGGAAACCTACAATGATACCATTGTTCAAGCCTAAGATAAATTTGGCCTCCACCTCTTCCGCTGTCTCCATCACCGGTTCCGATTTTATTCCTGCACTGTTCTCAAAGAGCAGATAGCGTACGCCAGCCCGAGTGGTCTCTGAAATCAAGCAGAACACGCCACGCGAATAAGCATCCATAGCCGATGCCAGCGTAGCATCGTTGTGAATCATGTTGTTATACGAAAAGCGGCACGGATGAGTAGAGTATTCCTCGTCAGCACTGCATGCAGCCAACAGCCAACAGCTAAGAGCTAAGAGCCAACAACACCTCATGCTAACAGTTTCTTCTCCGCAGCAGTCATGCGCTCAAAGGCAAAACCGTCGAAGACGCTATGCATCAGCGCTGCTATGCGGTCGTTGCACAGATTGCCAATAGACCCCTCATGAGTATGATGGATATCCTTGTTGGGACGGAAGGTACCAGCCTCAATGTCCAGACCGACCTTCTTGTAGGCATCGCGGAAGGGCATACCCTCAGCAGCCAGGCGGTTTACCTCCTCTACGGAGAACATCGGGTCATACATGGGGTTATCGAGAATGTCCTCGCGTACCTCTATCTTATTAATAATGTAGGCCGCCATCTGCAGACAGTCTTTCAGCTCGTCAAAAGCAGGCAGGAACACCTCCTTGATAATCTGCAAGTCGCGGAAATACCCTACCGGCAGATTGTTCATGATGAGTGTCACCTGCTGAGGCAGCGCCTGTATCTTGTTACACTTGGCACGAATCAGTTCGAAGACATCGGGGTTCTTCTTGTGCGGCATGATGCTCGAACCCGTCGTACACTCCTTGGGCAACTTGACAAACGAGAAGTTCTGCGAGTTGAACAGGCAAGCATCGAAAGCCATCTTAGCCAGCGTTCCTGCTATAGTAGCCAGTGCAAAACCTACGTTGCGCTCCGTCTTGCCACGTCCCATCTGTGCATAGACGACGTTATAGTTCATCGAGTCGAAGCCCAGCAGGTCGGTTGTCATCTGGCGGTTCAGCGGGAACGAAGAGCCATAGCCGGCAGCAGAACCCAACGGGTTGCGGTTAGTCATCTTATAGGCTGCCTGCAAGAACAGCATGTCGTCACAGAGCGATTCGGCATAGGCGCCAAACCACAGTCCGAAGGATGAGGGCATAGCGACCTGCAGGTGGGTGTAGCCCGGCATCAAGACGTTTTTGTACTGCTCACTCTTCTGGATGAGTTCGTCGAAGAGCACCTTGACAGCCTCGGCAACCTCCATCAACTCGTGGCGGGTAAAG
>OMQN01000170.1 GCA_900313235.1 uncultured Prevotellaceae bacterium
ACCTGACTGACTTCGCTTGGTTTAATTTTATCTGACATAAATTTAATGCTTAATTCTTAATGCTTAATGCATAATTACTTTTTAAGTGTGTTAAGAATGTTGTTGAGCTTCGACTTGACACTGGCATCCATGCGATAGGTGTCGTATTCGAGGATGAAACCACCGATGATGTCGGGATTCACCTCTGTCTCAAACTCCACAGTACCTTGAGTCTTGCTCTCCACCATCCGGCGCATCTTCTGTTCCGTTTCTGCGGAGACTCGCGCTGCAGTGGTGAGCTTACCGCGGATGATGTTCTTCTGCTTACGGTAAAGCGTGACGTACGAGTAGGCCATGAACTGTATCATGTTCTCGCGGTCTTCCTTCAGCACAAGGGCGATGAAGGTCTGCGTCAGCGTACTCAGAGAACCACCTGCGGCAGTCTCCAGCAGCGTCTGCTTCTTGACCTTGTCGAGCATGGGATTGTCGATGGTCTGACGAAGCACGGGCACGTCCATAAAACTCTTACCCAGCACTATCATCTCCTGACAGACCTGGTCTTCGAGCTTGGCATCCGTAGCGCTCTTCAAGAGTGCTCGTGCATATCTCGTAGAGATTACTCCGATATCCATACGCGTATACCTTATTTAATTAGCAGTAGCACCATCCAGCATGCGGTCAATCAAATCCATTTGCGACTTGTCGTCACGGAGGTTCTGGCGAAGTACCTTCTCGGCAATTTCAACACTGAGCGTAGCAACCTGCTGACGAATGTCAGCGATGGCGGCTTTCTTCTCCTGCTCGATAGCGACCTTAGCCTCGTCCAACAGACGGGCACCCTCGGCGCGAGCCTTCTGCTGAGCCTGCTCGACAATAGCGTCGCGCGACTCGGCAGCCTCCTTCAGTATCTGAGCCTGTTTTTCGCGAGCCTCCTGCAGAATGGATTCACCTTCCTTCTCAATGTTGGCAAGACGTTCCTGAGCCTCGTGAGCCTTGCGTAGACTGTCGTCTATGTACTTGTTGCGCTCATCTACCATATTGACAATGGCAGGAAAGCCAAACTTGGCAAGGACCACAAATACCACCAGGAACGACAGCAGCATCCAGAACAGTAGTCCCAGATCTGGCGTGAGAATAGCTGGTAATTGAGTGAAATCCATTTGCTATAGGGTTTTATTTGATCAAGAATGCACAAGCAGCGATAGCGAACAGGGCACAACCCTCAACGAATGCAGATGTCAGAATCATCTGAGAGAAGATCTTACCAGAAGCCTCTGGCTGGCGAGCAATAGCATCAACGGCGCTACCACCAATCTTACCAATACCCAGACCTGCACCAATAACAGCAATACCAGCTCCAATACCGCAGCCCAGCTGAGCCAGACCCTCGGCCAATAACAGTGATGTAATCATAATACTTTAATGTTTTTAATTTGTTAATATTGTTTGTTTAATTCATTCTATAGAGCACTTATTCTTCGTGATGCTCCTGATGAGCAAGGCCGATAAATACCGCACTCAGCATGGTGAATACGTAGGCTTGTACGAATGCCACCAGCAGTTCGAGGGCGTTCATGAACAGCAACATCAGGATGCTGAACAGGTTCAAACCGATACCCATGCCTACACCCATTGTCCAGCCAAGGAAGATAACGCAGCTGAAGCTGAGTATCATAGCATGGCCAGCCATCATGTTGGCAAAAAGACGGATCATCAGGGCGAAAGGCTTGGTGAAGACACCGAAGAGCTCGATGACGGGCATCAAGGGGATGGCCTTCAAGAAGATGGGCACGTTGGGCCAGAAGATGTCCTTCCAATACTCCTTGTTGCCAAACAGGTTGATGGCCAGGAACGTGCAGAACGCCAAGAAGAAGGTGATGTTGATATTACCCGTTACGTTAGAACCACCAGGGAATATCGGCAACAGTCCCAAGAGGTTGGTAACAAGGATAAAGAAGAACACCGTCAGCAGATAGGGAGCGTAGGGCTTGTAATGCTTCTCACCGATAGATGCCTTGATGACATCATCGTTAATCATCATAACAAGCAACTCTACAGCACCAATAAATCCACCTGGCGCATTGCTAGTCTTGTCGTGCTTCTTGTACCAGCGGGCACAGCTCAGGAACACCACCAATAGCACAGCCACTACTATCCAGATCTGCAAGACATTACGTGTAATACTCAAATCCAGGGGGCGCTCGATGCTACCGTCTGCCATCTTCTCATAAATCTTGCCATGGGCTTCAGGATTGAAGAAGAAGCCCTGAGGCAGAGAATGTGCTGTGCAGAAGTGCCATTCACCAGTCTGTGAACTCTTGACAATGATAGGCAATGGGAAACCTATGTGCTTACCTTGATAGGTAGCGATGTGCCACTCATACGAGTCGGAGAGGTGTTCCAAAACAATCTCTGAGATATTCAGGGACTCGTCCTTGGATGCCTCGCCAGCTTGCACAGAAAGAGGCAGCACAGCCATCATCAGCAAGAGGCATATTGACTTTAATTGTTTCATCTAATACGTTAACTTTAAACTCGTTATAAACGATTGGATATTCTCGAAAAGAAGATAGAGTGATGAATCAGCGATACCATATAATATATAAGGAACACGATGAT
>OMQN01000088.1 GCA_900313235.1 uncultured Prevotellaceae bacterium
GCTGTAGTCGAGCATCTTCTGGTCTTTCAGGAGCTTATACACTTCGATATTGCCCGTGTGATAGGCAGCGTTGTCCCAGAACGAGCGCACTTCGGCAGGATTGTTGGCCTGCCAGTAGGTGTTTGCTTTCCGGATCACGTCTTTCACTTCATCTGTCGTCCACTTCTTGGCTTGAAGTGTCATGACGGACAGCATAGCGATGATGATAAAAAGTCTCCTCATGTCTTTGTTGTTTTTGTTTTAGTCTCCGCAAAGATAGGAAAAATCTCGCAGATAGTTCATCAGATGATTGTTAATTCTTATAAAAGGGGCAGCCTACGTCGCGCAGACTGCCCCTCCGCCAAACTAAAATGCTAATTACTAACCTATTATTTTTGTATGAATGAAAAGAAACTAATTAGCTTTTTCTTCATCAGCCACAGCATCTTCCCAGTTGGTCCACATAGGAATGTTTTCGCTGTAGCCGTCATAACCATAGTTCTGGCGTAGTTGGCCTTTGTTGTTGGCAGTAATGGCTGAGTTGGGAACAGGCCAGAACAAATTGTGCTTGTTGATCTTGTACTCGAAGGTCTGGTTACCCTGCTGTCCCTTTCCATAGTCGTGATTGAATACGTTGTAGGTAGTGCAGCGACGGAACCAGTAGCTGCCACCATTCAGATCGGTACCCTCCTGCTTGTCCCAGTTGCTGAGGTCATAGGTGTTACCCCATTCGTCAGCCACACCACTACGGGCCAGACACCAGCTCACGCGAACCATCTCTGCCTGACGGAACTCCTCAAGATAGAGCTCACGGGCACGTTCTGCCATGATATCACCGATATTGACGGTGGTATACATCTTCTTGGCATTTGCACGCCTACGAACGGCATTCACGTCTTCTGCGGCACCTGTTGCGTTCTTCTGATAGAGACGAGCTTCTGCACGGAGCAGGTAAGTCTCAGCCAGACGGAACAGGTACATATCGCCATTGGCGCCCTTACCTGATGCTCCCTGGAACTGGTTGGCACCCATGTTGTTTTCATTCGGTGTATCGAGGATATATAACTGATAGAGCGGTGTAGGATACCAGCTACGGATAGTGTCAGAGCAAAGGATATCGCCTTTGTGTACGAGCACCTTTGAAGGATCTGAGGGATCTACGTAGTCTTCTGTGGCGTAGAGCTGATAGTTCTTTCCGTAGCAGTCAGACTTGCGGTTATTGTACTTGAAGTCCTCCATCTCCATCCAGTTGCCGACCTCACGGTTGTGGCGCAGGTCCTGCCAGTCGTATTCACCATCGTACATCCAGATGGTCTTATTGTAGAAGTAGGAGGTACGGTTGACGGCAATACCACGTCCAGCGGCACGCACCCAGTCGAGTTCTGCGTTGTAGTCACCATTGTTACGGGCAATGTTCTGTCCAGGGCCACCCAGTCCGTGAGGGTCGCGGATGATACCGTTGCTCCAGTGGGCGAAACAGGCACGCATCACGTTATAAGTGGTGAAGTCCTGGTCGTTGGAGTTCGAAATCATCATGATGGTCTCCTTGTTGGCAGGGTCGGCGATATTGGGAGTACGATGCAGGTCCCATACGACGTTGCGGGTCACCTTCCATGTATCCTCAGCACCTGAAGGCTGCCAGGTTCCGAAAGGCTCGGTCATCAGCTTCAAGCCGTGATTGTTGATCAGGTCTGTAGCGACCTGCTCTGCTTTGGCATACTCACCGACAGCGAGGTAGCACTTCACGAGCAGATGCATGCATCCTTCCTGATTGACCTGACCTACATACGACATCTTTGACTGTGACGGTACGTGCTGTACAGCAAACTCCAGGTCGTGAACCAGCATCTTGAAGATGGCTTCCTTGCTGGTAGAGGTGTAGTTACGCTTAGGTACGCTGATGAGCTTCGTGATGAGGGGGATGTCACCAAACTGCAAGGCGAGGTTATAATAGGCATAGGCGCGATGGAAATAGGCGCGGCCTTTGTAGGCATCGCGTGTAGCATCATCGAGTCCTTTTACGTTGTCTATATATGAAAGGATGGTGTTAGCGTATTTCACCATATTGAAGCCCTGATCCCAGAAGCGCTGCATATAGTTGGCATCGCCACCGCCAGCCATACCAGAGGTCGGTGTGAGCTTGGCATCGAAGTTGTCCTGGAAACCACCACCCATATCGGTCTTGGCATACATACCTACATCCGACATCAGGTAGTTCGTAAAGATACCTACGTTGTTCCAGTTACCATCGATACGATAGGTTTTCAACTGCTTGTCACATTGCGCCAGAGCGGCCTGAAGACCAGCCTCGGTGCTATAGGTAGCTGCTGGCTCATAGAATGACAGCGGATCCTGCTCCAGGAAGTCAGACGTACAGCCGACCATCATCGAGGTCATAGCAACCATTGCCAAGCTACCTTTTAATATATTCTTGGTATTCATAATTTTCTGTTTTTTCTTTTTCTGTTTGACCTGTTTTTACCTTCTCTTAAAGTGTTACGTTCAGACCGAACTGGAACTGACGGTTGGCAAAGCCACCTGTCTCAGGATCACCATATTCCCAGCCATCGATAGTGAATACATTATTGATGCCGGCAGTAACGTGTACACGCTGGATACCCCATTTGTTAGTCAGGTTCCTTGGAAGCGTGTAACCCAGTGTGATATTGTCCAAACGTACGAAACTGCGGTTATATACTTTCTCGATACCAGTAACACCTGATGGGCCTACAGCATTCAGACGGCCATACTCGTTGGTGGGGTTCTCCGGGGTCCAGTACTCTTTCTCGTAGGTGTTGCAGGTCTGGGTGAACATCGAACCTGAGTTGTCGCCATTCAGCCAGTAGCCTGCGCGGCTCTTATGACCCATATAGCTGTACATAGAGAACGAGAAGGTGAAGTCCTTGAAGAACTCAAAGTCGTTACGCATGTTCCAGTAGATGGGCGGCTGAGTTGTGCCCTGATAGGTCCTGTCCTTATCGTTATAGACAGGTACGCGTGTACCGTCTTCCAGAATCTTATCATCATCAGTGCAGACATTAACCACTTTCGGGTCGCCTGGCTTCTGATTGACTAAAGCAGCCTGATCAGCCTCGTTGGCCTGCCAGATGCCATCAGTTTCCCAATACCAGATCTCACCGATAGGCTTGCCGATAAACCAACCATTGCTGGTGTCGTCTAACTCCTTGCCGTTCTCGTCATACTCATAATAGAGGTGCTTGATCTTATTCTTGTTGTAAGAGAAGCCTACAGAGGTGTTCCACTTGAAGTTCTCCTGATCGATGTTCACTGAGCGCAGCGTGATCTCGAAACCGGTGTTGGTCACCTCACCGAGGTTGGTGGTGATGCTTGAGAAACCTGTGAAGTTAGGCAGGCGCTGGGCCATGATCATGTCGTGGGTGCGCTTGTGGTAGACGTCGATGCTACCCGAGAGACGACGGTCGAGTACAGAGAAGTCGAGACCGAAGTTCCATGAAGAGGTCTTCTCCCACTCCAGGTTGGGGTTACCCAGACGACTCACCTGCAGGGCGTTGAGCACCTCCTGCGATGTGGAGCCGTATTTGTAGTAGGCATAAAGTCCGCCGTTGGCCAGGTTGGAGAGTGCCAGGTAGGTGTCCTTCAGCGAGCGGTTACCGTTGGTACCGTAGCTGACACGCAGCTTAGCCATGTTGAGCCATTTCCAGTCCTGAGCGAACTTCTCTTCTGAGAGAACCCAGCTGGCACCAAGTGACCAGAAGTTTGCCCAAGGATTGTTCTGTCCGAAAGCTGAGTAACCGTCACGACGAACTGTTGCAGTCAGCATATAGCGATCCATGAATCCGTAGAACAGACGTCCGAGATAAGCTGCTGCCGTGTAGTGGGTGTCGTTGGTTTCGAATGAGCTCTGCTCCTTGTTGGCACCCTGGATATAGTGGAAGCCCAGCACGTCGGTAGGCGTGATGTTGCGGGCAGAGATGTTGTCACTCCAGTATTTGTTCTCTTCAGCTTCCTGAACGAGTGTTACGGTGAAGTGGTGCAGATCGTTGAACGTACGGTCCCAGGTCAGGGTGTTGTTCAAGTTCCAGTTGTAGGTCTTTGAAGAGTTGCGGTTCACACCACGGGTAGCGGGATCACTGTTTGGCAGTTCTGCCGACATGTGATAGCGGTCGTAGAACCACTGCAGGCGCGGTGCGATGTTAAACTGGTAGGTGAATCCATAAGGCAATGTCACCTTAGCATTGAAGATGGTATTCAGCACTGTGTAACCTTTCTGAAGGCCAATATACTGTTGCTGGAAGTGATAGTTGTAACCACCATTGGTAGGATTGCCTGTACGGGGGTACTGCTGCTCACTTCCGTCGGCGGTGTAGCGTGAAGCATAGGGAGATTCACGCAGCTGGTTGTCGTCCCAGTAGTTGCTGCCCAGAGGCACAGGCTGTGAGGTGTCACTACGATCCTGGAAGTTCACGTTTGCTCCCATCTCCAGCCAGTCGGTGATCTTGGCGTTGATCTTCATGTTGGCACGATAAGCCTTATAGTCATCACCCTGGATGGCACCCTGATTCTTCAGATAGCCGAAGCCTAAGTAGTAGTTTACCTTCTCAGTAGCACCAGAAATGCTGGCATTATAGTCCTGATTGAAACCTGTACGGAAAGTAGCGTCTTCCCAGTTATAGGTCTTTCCTGCCAGGAAGTTCTCCATGACGAGGGCGGCATCAGCATCGAAGCCCATACGGCGGGCATAAAGGCTCAGCATCGACTCCCCTGCCTGTAACGTTTTAGGACCATTGCTGGCCCACTGATCTTGTGTGATGCCATACTGACCGATATTGTTCACGTTATCATAATAACCGGCGGGTATGCCACTGTCCTTTCCATAGTAGCCCCAGGTTCCGTCCTCACGATAACCATAGGTCTGAGCCTTGAACCAGTCTTCACGATACTTCATGTAAGCATCAGGTCCGAATACGTCGCGATAGGCGGCCTTGGTGTTGGCAGCGAGGTTCACACTGACGTTGATGACCGGCTTACCCTCCTTACCCTTCTTGGTGGTGATGATGATGACACCACTGGCAGCCTTAGCACCGTAGATGGCAGCTGAAGAGGCATCTTTCAACACGTCGATCTGCTCGATATCGTCAGGGTTGATCTCAGAGAGCTCACCAGCGAACTGCATACCGTCTAATATAATAAGTGGTGAGTTGTGGGAACCGTCGGTGTAAAGAGAGTTCTGACCACGCAGCTGGATAGAGGCGCCAGAGCCTTTAGCTGAAGAGTCGAAACCAATCTGCAGACCTGGTGTACCGCGAAGCAGGTCTTGAACACTTCCCGGGTTCTGGTCAGCCAGCTTGCTGGGGTCAATCTGAACGACAGAACCTGTCAGGTCTTTCTTACGCATGGTACCATAACCGACAACTACTACTTCCTGCAGAGTCTCACTGTCTTCCTCGATGGTAACTTTCAAGGTTTGGCCATTTCTGTAAGCCATTTCCTTTGTGGTGTAGCCGATGTAAGAGACGACCAACGTACCGCTTGTTGGGACAGATTTCAGTTCAAAGTTTCCGTCGAAATCGGTAACTGTTCCAACGTTTTCGATGTTTTTCACTTTGATGGTGGCACCGATGATCGGTTCACCACTCTTGTCAACAACCTGACCTTTCACGACACCACTTTGTTGGACATTCTGAACGGCCTGGTTTGCCATTGTTGGCAATGGAATGGCGACCATTCCTGCTGCCAATGCCATCGCAAAACATAGTTTTCTTGATGGACTGATCAAATTAGCATACTTCATTTAGATGTTCTTTAAGTTAAATTATTGTTAGTAAGAATAAATCTTCAGCGTTAAGTAAATAATGCAAATTCTGGGTGCAAAGGTAGGAGAATTGATTTAAATCAAGGTCTCCACATTATGATTTTGGGGGAACAAATCGTTATTTTTGCCCGATTTCATCGATTTTCCATGCATTACGCCACCTAATGACGGGCTTATTGTCCTCAAATTCGATGGGTAACCAGATGTAGCGGGCATCACTCGGATGCTTGGGGCGCCAAATGTCTGCCATGAAGATGAACTGGTCGCCATAGGGTAGGATGAATGTCGATTGGCCTTCAAAGGTGATATCAGCCTTTGGTCCGCGACAGGGATTATCGTGCTGGGTCCAGGGACCCCAGATGCTGGGGGCAGAGAACATGCGGGCTTTGTTGGGAGCCCATCCTGTACAACCCGAGGTAATCATCCAGTAAGTACCATCTTTCTTGAAGATGGCGGGTGCCTCGTTTTGTCCGCCGGGGGCTACACGGGTGTAGCGCCCAGTATGGTGTAGGTAGTCATTGGTCAGTTCTGCGATGTGCAGGGTCAAGTTGTCTTCCGACGAGAAGATATGGTAGGCCTTACCGTCATCGTCGATATAGAGGGTCATATCGCGCGCCATCTGTCCTGTACCGAAATCGCGCTTCACGAATAGTCCTTGCTGAATGGCCTTGTACCAATCGGGTTTCCACCACTCCTTAAAGTGGTCTTTGTCGAGCGTATCGACGACAGCCAGAGCATTTTGGTCGAATTCAACGGGCCAGGTGCCTGCATTGGCGCGCTGGGAGTAGAGGAACTTATAAGGACCTTCTGGCTTGTCGCTGACAGCTACACCATAACGGGCTGCACTATAGCCCTTGCCTTTCAGTTCAAGGTGGAACCACATACAGAATTTCTTCGTCACCTTATTATATATGACCTTAGGACGTTCCAGTACACAGCCTCGCTCGATGTCCGAACCTTTCTGGTCGCTGACAGAAAGGGCAACACCGCAGTTTTTCCAGTTCACGAGGTCCTTCGACGAATAGCACATCACACCGACCATTGCCGATGAGGTGGAGTCGGCCTTGTGTTCACCATACCAGTAGTAGGTATCGCCATATTTCATGATTCCACCGCCATGTGCATTGATATGCCGGCCACTATTATCAGGCCAAATCTCACCTGGGCGGATCATCTTGGGCTCCTTCTGACGATTGTTCCAGTAGTTCTCCAATCGCTTGGCTTCAGCCTTAGTGATATGGATTACGCTTCCGTGCTTAGGTGATGAGAAGTTGGAAGCCTTCATCACACCCTCATTAAAACGTCCAAGGGGCTTGAAGGTCTTGAAATCTGAGGTCTCAACAAATCCGAAGTTATGGGGATTAACACTATAGATATCATACATTACGACCCATTTCTTTTCACCGATGCGCTTCCATACATTAGGGGCTTCACAGCCACGATCCTCGCCATCGATCTGTTCAGCGTGATAATCGTTGAAATGGTTGATTTTATCGGAAATCATATACTTGATGCCCCCTGGATTCTCCTGCGCTACATAGGTCATGAAGTAGCGGCCGTCGGGCATAGGGCAGATGTCAGCATCAAGCACCTGTATCTTTTCGTCGGGATATTCAAAGAGCAGTTGAGGTTCCGTTTCCAATGTCGTGAAGTCCTCGTTGGCGTAGCTATAATATAATTTGGTACGCCCGCCTGCGTGTTGGCGGATGGTGAAATATACCATCGGTTTGCCGACGGTCGGATCCCAGATGGTCTGTGGTGCCCACGCACAACCGATTTCCCCGAATGCTTGGGGGAAGAGTTCATCGATTCTTACTTCATGATGTGTCCAGTGAATCAGGTCGTCTGAGGCCATCAGCACCAGTCCTCTATTATTGCCCCAGCCGTATTTGTCGGGACGTTCCCACTGGGTAGTGCGAAGTCCCATCTGCTTGCCAAACACATGGAGATCGGTCATGGCAATATAGAATTTCCCATTAGGTGCACGGTAGATATGAGGGTCACGAATACCCCGCTGATCAGCGATGGAATCGCCCGAAATGATGGGTTCTCCATTGTTGACAGCCGTAAAAGTAAAGCCGTCGTAGCTGATGGCCATAAACAAAGCGTGCGTTGGATCGTTGAAATAGGTGAAGAGATAGGCGCCCATGTCCTTCTCGGTAAGTTGTTTCTGTTTCTTAGCTTCGGCATAAGCCCCAAAAGCCATGATGAGTGTTGATAAAAATAGTAGTTTCTTCATTTATAGTTATAGTATGGTTTCTGGGTGCAAAGGTAGTGGAATTGATTTAAATCAAGGTCTCCACATCGTGATTTTGGGGGAACAAATCGTGAAAATTGAAGTTTTTCGCCCCTTTTTCGTTATTTTCGACTTTTTATTTTATCTTTGCAACCGCTAATTAACTGCCGATGAAACCAAGAGTGCTATTACTGACTATAACCTTGAACCTGTGCATGGCCATGTTGGCACAACATGTGACGCTTAGGATTATGTCTCAGACTCCGGTGGAGGGGGCTGAGGAGGCGCGTTGTCTGAAGTTTGACCACAACGGGTTGATGTGGATAGGTACTGATCTGGGCGTGTGTGCCTATGATGGTTACCGTTTCAGGACTTACCGAAATGATGCCTATTCGCCAGGTATCCTGCCCAATAATTATGTACTCAGAATCACAGAAGCTCCTGAAGATCGTTTGTGGCTTGGCACACGCGACGGTTTGACATGTTTCGATCGCCGTAGGAATACATTCCGGTCTTATCGTCTTCGAAGCCAGAATGCGCGAATGATTGATGCTTTGTTTACTTCATCTGATGGAACGATTTGGGTAGGAACGTCTAATGGCGTGTCTCGCTATGATGC
>OMQN01000091.1 GCA_900313235.1 uncultured Prevotellaceae bacterium
CGTCAGCAGGGCAGGTTTGTCGGCAGTAGGCTTGGTGAGGTTCATCACCACGCTGACATGCGGACGGACATTCTCGCCCTTCTTGTCGATGAACTGTCCTTGGTATTCTGTCATCCATGCACCTCCCTGCTTGCCCTTGCGGGGGTGGAAGTCGGCATAGAAAACTGCCAGATAGCTGCCGTCCTTGTCGAAGACCTCGTAGGCCTTGACGTCAGGATGGTAGACGGGGATATCTTTGTTTTCCTTGAAGGAGATACCGTAGAGCTTGTTTGCTAATCCGAAGACGCCCTTGATGACGTTGGACAGTTCGAAGTACGGACGTAGCATCTCCTGGTCGATGTTGTACTTCTTCATCTGCAACTTATGGGTATAGAACCCAGAGTCCCAAGGTTCCATTTTTAGCTTTTGGCTTTTGGCTTTTGGCATTTGGCTTTCGAACATCTTCTTCAGTTCCTCACGCTCCTTGACGGCCGTAGGCTTGTAGGCATCGATGAGATCGTTGAGCAGTCGATAGACGCCCTTGGTATTGCTGGCCATGCGACGCTTCAGCACGTAGTCAGCGTAGGTCTTGTAGCCTAACAGCTGGGCAATCTCACGGCGCAGGTTGACAAGTCGTTTGCAAATCTCCAGGTTGTTCTCGCTATTGTCGTGCGTACACACCGTATTGCGAGCCATATACATCTCCTTGCGCAGTTCTCGCTGTGTCGAGTAGGTCATGAAGGGCGAGTAGCTGGGGAAATCCAGTGTGAATACCCATCCCTGCAGTCCCTGCTCCTGGGCTGTCAGGGCTGCTGCTTCGCGGGCTGTCTCAGGGAGTCCGTCGAGCTGTGCCTCGTCGGTGATGTGCAACTGGAAGGCCTTATTCTCCTTCAGCAGGTTCTGCGAGAACTGCAGGGAGAGCATGGAAGCCTCCTCCGTCAGTTGGCGCAACCGGGCCTTTCCTGCTTCGTCGAGCAGGGCACCAGAGCGCACAAACCCCTCGTAGCAGTTGTCGAGGAGCATCTTCTCCTCTGGCGTCAACTTACGATGATGCAGGTGTACCTTGCGGATGCGCTCAAAGAGCTGGGGGTTCAGTCGTACGTCGTTGGCGTGCTGTGTCAGGATGGGCTGCATCTTCTGTGCCAGCGCATCCATCTCGTCATTGGTCTCTGCACTCAACAAGTTGAAGAATACCGTGCTGACACGTGACAGCAGGTCATAGTACCCCTCGTCCTCTTCGGTGTTGATAATCGTATTGTCGAAGGTAGGCTTCTCAGGGTTGTTGATGGTCTTCTCTATCTGTTCGTTATCACGACGGATGCCCTCCATGAAAGCCTCTTCATAGTCTTCCAGACGGATACGGTCAAAGGGCACCGTGTCGTGCGGTGTTCCATAGGGTAGGAAGAAAGGATTGACACGCTTTCCAGGCGTCAAGTCTCGTTTCTCTTGTTCGTTCATACTAACGTTTTCTCTCTTTTATCCTGCAAAGATAGTGTAAATAGAGCGAACCGCAAAAAAAATTAGTATTTTTTTAATTTACATGAGCAATCGTTCCAGTAGCGGAATCTCGATACGTCCGCGATGGAGCGACAACTGTTGGTCACGCTGCATGTCGTTGAGGGCGTGACTGATGTCGAGACGACTGTCGTTCAGGTCGTCGGCAATCTGTTTCATCAAGACGTAGAAGGTCTTGGGACCAGCAGGGTAGAGACAGCGTGCGAAGAAGTAGCGTACCAGTCGCTCGCGCAGACTCTTGGGAGCTGTGCGCCATGCTCGGCGATGCATGCGCTGACTGTCTGTCGCCATGATGTTGAGCAGGTTCAGTCGGAATACCAGCTGTGTCTCCAGAAGCAGCATGACCTCTTGCTTGTCGATGGTGATGAAGTTGCACGCACTGTCGGCCTTGAACGTCGAACTATAGCGCTGCGACAGTCCGAAGAGGCGGTCGGGTTGCACGATGTAGGGCGCCTTGACGCTTTCTACCACTCGGCAGCCGCCATCGTCGCTGATGGTCTCACACTGCAGACTGCCGTGTGTGAGGAAGGTCATGTGTGTACAGCTCTCGCCCTCCTTGACGAGACACTTTCCTGCGGCCAACTTGAGGAATCCCAGTTTGGTGTGCGTCACCACCTCCATCAGGTCGGCATGACTCATGCCCTGAAAGAGTGGAAATCGTAACAGTTGGTCGTAAATCTCCATGACTATTCCGCTATCTTATCCTGCAGACTGGGTGAATACCACACCTTGTTCTGGCCGTGGTCGTCGTAGATGATATAGGCCATGAGGTCGGGGTTGCGCTCCAGCACTTTGCGTGCACCCTCAAAGCCCATTACCATGAAGGAGGTGGCATAGGCGTCAGCACGCATGCAGGTGCTGGTCAGTACGGTGGCCGACAGGATGTTGTGCTGTACGGGATACCCCGTCTTGGGGTTGATGGTATGGGCATATTTTCGCTTGCCCTTATAGTAGAAGTTGCGGTAGTTGCCACTGGTGGCCATCGCCTTGTCTGTGACGTTCAGCACCGTCTGCAACTCGTTGCCTTCCGCCAGTGGGTCGTCGGTAGGCTTCGTGACGCCTATCTTCCAAGGTACACGTTTCTCGCTGATGCCTCGTGTGACGACCTCGCCGCCAATCTCCACCATGTAGTTGCTGATGCCTTTCTCGCTTAGCAGGCGGGCAATGACGTCCACCCCGTATCCTTTGGCAATAGCCGAACAGTCCAGGACGATGCGTGGGTCGCTCTTGATAATCTGGTTACCATTGCAGCGCACCTTCTGATAGCCTATGATGGCCATCAGCGAGTCTACGGCATGCTTGTCGGGCAGCTGCTCGTGCTTGAAGCCAAAGCCCCAGGCGTTGACCAGTGGACCAACGGTGATGTCGAAGGCACCCTCCGTGTCTTCACTAATCTTCTGGGCCTGCTGGAAAACTTCCAGGAACATGCGGGTCAGTTTGGGGTGCTGGTTGTTGTTGACGCGTGAGATGATGCTCTCCTTGTTGAACATCGACAGCGAGTTGTCGACCTCCTGCATCTTGGCAACTATCTCTGACTGCAGGTCGTCATCATACTGATAAGTGATGTGGTAAGTAGTGCCGAAAACAGACCCCGCACACTTCTGGTAGGGCATGGTGTGCTGTTGACGGATGATGAGGACGGTGCCAACGATGAGTAGTATCAGAAAAGGTATCTGCCAAAGCAGTCGTTTGTTGTGGTTAGTAGTCATATAGTAGTTCTTTTTGTTTTTCAGATGTCTATTATCACGTTAAAGTTGACGGACATGTTGTCGGAATCGTTGAGGCCAAAGCCTGGCACATACCACGAATTACCGATGTCGCCCTCCTTATGGAACAGTCGCCGCTTGTAGCGTACGGTCCATCCCAGATGGAACGGTCCCATGACAGAGGCATCGATGCCGAAGACACCTTCCAGCCAGTGCTGGTAGCAACTGATACCTTCCGTGCCGAAATCCGATTTCGTATTCCACACGTGGTCTTCCAACCCCTTCTCGTGGAGGATGTCGCACTTATAGTTGGTGAAGGCGTAGCGGAAACCCGCATAGATGCGGTAGGGACCGTGCTTCTGCTTCTTGATGTTCCAGTCCATGCCCAGTCTGAAATAGGGCGCTGTCGTCTTGTATGTCAAGTTGGTCACCTCGTCGTCGACGTGGCTGGCATGTCCCAGTCCTAATTCAAAGACAGGAAACCACTCGTCGTGCAGGTTGATGCGCAGGGCACCCTCGTACTCTCCATAGTCGCTGAGCATGAGCTTGGCAGGACCTACGAGGTCGAAAGACAAGGCAAATCCGCGGAAGAAAGGTATAGAGTCTTTCTCCTGCTTGAAGATCTTCTGACCTTGCGCATGCTGAGCTACTGTCAGCAGCAACAGCAGACTAACGGTCAGCCTTGAGATAAAGGAAGAAATGCTCTCTTTTGTCATAGCTAACTTCGCGGTTTTGGATGGTGATGGAGTCGATGCCGTGATGCGTCGTCTTTAACTCCGTGATATGATGGAAGTAGGTGGCGTGGCAGTCGACAGACTCGAAATGTGGCATGTTCTCCTTGCTGATGCAGATGGTGTCCAGCCATACGCCCCCCACCGTGTCCTTCAGCAGGGTGAAGATGGAGTCTTCCGACAGCGTGTGGCTGACGGGCAGTGCAAAGGAGGTGGCTGTTGCACCACACAGACGGTTTATCAGGATGGTGTCGCGCTTGTTGTCGGTATAGTTGATGCGATGTGTCCAGACGGTCAGCGTGTCAATGCCCATCGTGTCAGTACCTCCTGACGGCCTTTTCAGGGCGTAGGTAGCCTCTACCCTGTTCTGTACGGGGCAGTCAATGCTGACGCATGAAGCGACGACAGCAAGCAGTACTATGGCGATGATTATTTTTCGCATCTGATGGTTGTTTCGACCTGGTAATCGTTACGTCCTGCACTGTTGCGACTGATGAGGTCGCCCAGGAATCCCGCCAGGAACAGTTGGGTACCAATCATCATCATGGTCAGTGCTATATAGAAATAAGGAGAGTCGGTGACCAGTCGCATGGGGATGCCCTGGTACAGTGCCCACGCTTTCTGTGCACCCAGGAAGAAGGCTGCAAAGAAGCCGATGATGAACACGATGGTGCCCAGAAATCCGAAGACGTGCATGGGTTTCTTGCCAAATGTTCCGAGGAACCACAGCGTCATCAGGTCGAGATAGCCGTTGACAAAACGGTTCCAGCCCATAAACTTCGACTTGCCGTATTGGCGCTTCTGGTGGTGTACGGGCTTCTCGCCAATCTTGTCAAAACCAGCATTCTTGGCCAGATAGGGGATGAAGCGGTGCATCTCGCCGAACACCTCGATATTCTTGACGACCTCACGGCGATAGGCTTTCAAGCCACAGTTGAAGTCGTGCAGGTTCTTGATGCCGCTGACCTTGCGCGTAGTGGCGTTGAAGAGCTTGGTGGGGATGGTCTTCGACAGCGGGTCGCCTTGGCTGCGGTTCTGCTTGTAGCCACTGACAAGGTCGTACTTCTCGTCGACAATCATGTGGTACAGGCCAGGTATCTCGTCGGGCGAGTCCTGCAGGTCTGCATCCATCGTGATGACAACGTCGCCTGCAGCCTCCTTGAAACCACAGAACAGGGCAGGGCTCTTGCCGTAGTTGCGGCGAAACTTGATGCCCTTCACGTGCTCAGACTTGGCGGCAAGTTCGGTAATGACTTCCCATGAGCGGTCCGTACTGCCATCGTTGACGAAGATGACTTCATACGAAAACTTGTTCTCCGTCATCACGCGCTCTATCCACGCAAAGAGTTCGGGGATAGACTCGTCTTCGTTATAAAGAGGTATTACTACTGATATATCCATCTTGTGAATTCACTTTTTTTTGACAATTTACAATTTACTATTGACAGCCTCTCTCTTCATCACTGCGGCAATGGGCAGTCCCAGCACCAGTCCGATGGTGATGTTGACAGACAGCATGTTGACGGCATAGTCAATGGGCCGCATCTCGGCCAATGCCTTGAGGCTGACTTTTATCTGGTCGGTCATGCCGTAGAGTTCTATCATCTTCTTGCCCTCCTTCGTGCTCAGAACCTGGTTGATGGTGCTCAGCAGGTAACCGTTGTCGATGAAGTCAAAGTAGATGTACATGGCAGCGGCCAGCAAGATGGCGGCATAGAAGAACACCATAGCCGTATAGGCATAGCCGCGCAAAAAACTGATGGAACCTTCGCGGGCTCCATCACGGAATTTTCGCAGACGATTGGCTGCGAAGAAGGGCGATGCTACAATCAGTATCATGGATACCATAGCCCATAGGGGATTGGCAATGCCGAGGATGTAGCAGGCAAAGCTGCCAATCCACAACAATGACAGCAAAGCGCCGTCCTGGCGTGCAAATGCTTTCAACTGACGATATTCTTCTGGTGTCATATTCCGATGCCCTTAATCGCCTGCAAAGGTACGAAGAAGTTAAGAGTTAAGAGTTAAGAGTTAAGAGTTTTTTTGCCTTTTCTAGTTAAAACTTGTTAAGATTGAATTTTTCTTAATTCTTAATTCATAATTCTTAAGTAAAATGTGTACCTTTGCAGCCGCAAAAACGGGCAGTCCTGTACGGCCAGCTCCCTCGGAATCCCCCAGGATGGGAACATAGCAAGGGTACTTGGTTGTAGCGGCGCGATGCAGATCGCTGCCCACCCGCCTCTTTAGCTCAGTTGGCCAGAGCACGTGATTTGTAATCTCGGGGTCGTTGGTTCGAATCCGACAAGAGGCTCAAGAAAACGTTCAACGTTTTATTTCGTCAAAACTACACCCATGAAATTTGGTCTTTTTTCGTTTTTATTGCTAGTGCCTGCAGTGTGGGCAGTGGCAGATACCGGTAGTAAACTGACCGGAACAGTGATTGGTACAACAGAGAGTGTGGACTATTCAACCTCTCAGAAGTCTACTACCGTCAATACCCGTGAAATGGCTTTCGACGGCAATCTGAACACTTGTTTTGCTTCATGGGAGCGTAGCTATACCTGGACAGGTCTCGACTTGGGAACACCACATGTCATTACCCGTGTGGGATGGTCGCCACGCAACGACGGCAAAGGCGAGGAGCGCGTGCTGCTGGGCGTCTTTGAAGGTGCCAACCGCGAAGACTTCATGGATGCGCTGCCCTTATATATTATTAAGGAGAAGGGCACCATCGGCCAGATGTCGTATGCTACCGTTGACTGCTCTCGCGGCTTCCGCTATGTGCGCTATGTAGGACCGTCGGATGCCCGTTGCAATATTGCCGAGCTGGAGTTCTATGGCAACGAGGGCGAGGGTGACGACAGCCATCTCAGCCAGTTGACGAATCTGCCGACGGTAAGCATCCATACCCAAGACGGTGTGATACCTTATGACAAGGAGACAGATATCTCTTCTCAGATAGCCATCATTTCCAAGAATGGCACCAGTCTGCTCTATGAGCCTGGTGGCGTCAGAGAGCGTGGCAATGCCTCGCGCTCATTCCCCAAGAAGCCCTATCGCATCAAGTTTGACAAGAAGCAGAAGCCGCTGGATGCTCCTGCCAAGGCCAAGAAGTGGACACTCATCAACAACTATGGCGACAAGACGCTGATGCGCAACCTGCTGGCCTTTGAGCTCAGCCGCAAGATGGGGATGCCCTATACGCCTTTCGGCACGGCTGTCGACGTCTTGCTCAATGGTGAATACAAGGGCTGCTATCAGTTGTGCGACCAGGTGGAGGTCAATCCCGGACGTGTGGAGATTACCGAGATGGCTCCTGAAGACAATACGGGCGATGCGCTGACGGGTGGCTACTTCATCGAGGTGGATGCCTATGCCTACGACGAGGTCTCCTGGTTTAACTCCAACAACGGCAATCCCGTGACTATCAAGTCGCCCGACGAGGACGCCATCACGACCAATCAGCACGAATACATCCGCCAGTTCTTCAACAAGGTGGAGAACCAGTGGAAGACCTATCTGGATCTCAACACCTTCCTGCGCCATTTCCTGGTGGGCGAACTGTCGGGAAATACCGATACCTATTGGAGTACCTATATGTATAAGGATCGTGGCGAAAACCTGATGCACACAGGACCTGTCTGGGATTTCGACCTGGCGTTTGAGAACGATAACCGTACTTACCCCATCATGAGGCTGACCGACTATATCTACCGCACGAAGGGCAGCTGCGCAGGCAATATGCGACAGTTTGTCGACAAGATTGTGGTGAACGATGCTGCCGCAAAGGCTCAGTTGAAGGAGATATGGGGCGAGGTGCGCCAGGCAGGACTGACTGAGGAGTCTATGACAGCTTATATCAATGGTTGGGAACAGACTCTCGGACAGTCACAGGAGCTGAACTTCAAGCGCTGGCCCATCATGAACGAGTATGTTCATCAGAATCCGCGTCTCTGGGGCAGCTACGAGGCCGAGGTGCAGAATGTCCGTCGCTATATGAAGGAACGCATTGAGTGGATGGACAACAAGCTGGGCTATGTCTACGAACCTGCAGGCATCCATACGGTGGCTGGCGCTAAGGAGGAGCGTCGCCAGGTGCTCTACGACCTGAGCGGACGTCCTGTCAGCATGTCGGCACCCAAGGCTGGCCTGTACATCTCCAATGGCAAGAAGGTCGTCGTGAAGTAATTACTCCAGGTCTACGACCGTGATGCCTGCGCCGCCAAACTGTACGTGTTCGTCTTTGGCTTTCTTGACGTTGGGCACGGTGGCCAGATACTGGCGGATGAGCTGACGGAGTATGCCTGTTCCTGTACCGTGCAGGATGCGTACCCGACTCAATCCTATCAGGATGGCATCGTCTATGAAGTGCATCACGGTGTCGATAGCCTCGTCGCCACGCATACCTCTTACGTCGATATCCTGGTGGAAGTTCTGCTTGCGGTCTTCCATCGTGGCACGTGTCATGTGACTGGTCTGAATAGCCAGATGGGCGTGCTTGTTGCCGCTGGCTTCCCCTTGACGGTAGCCTGCTTGCCTTGTATGCTCTCTATCTCGCCGATGCTGTTGGTACCCTTGATGCGCACATTGTCGCCAGCTGCCAGCGGACGGTTCTCTGGGTTCAGATTCTCGCGGGCCCTGGCTGCCAACTTCTCGCTGGCGGCACGCTGCTCTTCGCCCTTCTTCTCCTTGCGCTGTGCCTTGCGGGCCTTGCGCTCCTCCATCTGGCGCAGCTTCTTGGCAAAGTCCTCCTCGCTCATCAGTCCGCGGGTGTCGTCGTTCTTCACCTGCTCACGGAACTCCTGCAGTTCTTCGCGCACTTCGCGGGTGCGC
>OMQN01000175.1 GCA_900313235.1 uncultured Prevotellaceae bacterium
CGCTGGTAGAGTATGCCGCCAAGGTAGAAAACCTGAAGTTGCAGACTATCAAGCTCTTCAGTAAGAACTGGGAGGGTGAGCTATTCTGTGGCGATATGACCGATGCCAACCCAGACGCCATGTTCAAGCTGATGACGGAGCTGCTCAACAACAAGGAACGCTACGAGGCTGCTTTCCTGCGCCTGGAGGCCAGCGGTGTGCTGACCAATGTCACCACACGAGGCTTGGCATCTGCCGCAGGCAGTTTCCTCGGAGGTTTATACGACGTGGTCAACGACGAGGAAGATCGCATCATGCAAGCCCTTCACCACACGAAAATGATTGGCAACAAACAGGCGATGGACGAGTTGTTTGATGTCCTTCTTCCTGAGCATCGTGCTGGCTGTCAGACATCTACCGAATGGTTTACCAAGCTCATCAACCACGATCTGACCAACTTGTCACATGAAATCCAGAAGACATGGTATGAGTCAGCCTTAGGTGTCACCAATGCTACCGTCGAGTACCACGAGAACTATAACAAGGTCACTGGCACCAAGGACGGCAATGCCATCTGGGCCATGAGTGCCAGAACCACCAAGGAGCTGGCTACCAAGGGCATGAACGTCGAGCTGGCGGTACTTGACGAGCTCACTGGTGGTGCCGTGAGCAGCATGCAAGACAGAGATGCCGTGCTGAAAGAGATAGAGAACATTCGTCAGAAATACAAGAACGGTCCTCTGAAAAGCAGCGACCTCACCGTGCTGGAAACCATGGTCGGCAAGAACTTCGTAGACAAAGTCCTGGAAGAATTCCTGCTGCCAGAAGAGTATAACAGCATCAGCGAGACCTTGCTCGAGGAGATGAAGGACGAGCTGAGCGACTACGTGTACGACAAGGAGATGGAAGCCGCCGAGGAGGATGCTGCCAAGGGCACCAGCAAGAGCATCATCCAGATTCTCAAGGACAACCTGTTGGTGGGCGATGTCGTATCCTGTGCTAGCGATGGTTCGCTGACAGTAGGTCTGCCCAATAAGGACGGCAACGTCACACTGCTGACGGATGCAGGTAAGGAACAGACCATTACCACCGTTACCAAGGACGGCGAGCGTTCTACCCAGAAGGTGACGCCCAAGGCTGGCAATAACGAGGTCAAGGCCAACCCTGACCCCTACGACTTTGAAGTTGAGCTGGATCCCAGTTCGGTGGAGTTCGATGCACGCATTGGCACAAGAGTCGTTGTCGTTCGCACCAACTACAACTACTTCACTGCCAAGAGCAACAACGACTGGATAACCATTAAGATTAACGGTCAGAACGTCCTTATCGAGGTCAAGGAGAACACCACCAACCAGATACGCAAAGGCTCCGTCACCGTCTCCCTGTCGCAAGACAAGAAGACATTCCTCAAGACTGCCACCATAGACGTTATACAGGAAGCAGAGCCAGACGATGCAGACCTCACGCTGTCGTATATCAATCCCGACAAGCTGATGATTGAGAAGATGATACAGGTTAGCTTGATAGGATATTTCCATTTTGACGATTATACCACTATCTACCCAGAGGACATACAGGTCAAGGAACTCAGCGACATTGCTCTGCAGGTCAAGGGTACCTACCACAACTCTATGGCCTACCACTATGACCGCTCCACCATCTCGGACAACACTATCGACCCCGCCAAGGACTATGGTGTCCACTACGAGATATCATTCACCATCGAGGCCATACCGCTCATATCCTACGGTGACACCTACAACAGCAAGCTGAAGGACATCAAGATCAAGGGCTACCGCAAAGACTTGGATGAACATGGCTACGGCGACTATCTCTATGAGTATGAGGTTAATGTACCTGCAGCCTATCTCGAGCAATATAACTTCAACCCCAACAGTTTCGCCGACTACTTCTCTGCCTATGGAGATGAGTACCCCACAGTGACGGCAACGACCAAGCATGTACGAAAATGGTATGAGGACGAAGGCTATATGACGGACGACGGATGGGTCAGCAAGTGGGTAGTGAAGAGCGAAACGTACACTAACACCCAAGAAGAACCCGTTCTTGACATCCACCTCAGATGGGACTAGTCTCTCGTTCTTGAGCTTGGTGAAAATAATTGCTAATAACCAACAATAAATTTTACGCTAATGAAGAAAATTTTGTTTTCATAGCAATAGCATTTAGCATTGCAAAATTACGAAGAAAAACCACATTACAGCATACTAAGACAACATAAACTCATAAAAGATGTTAAACAAAGATGGATTATCAACTTTCAACTCTCAACTTTCAATTAAAATGTGTACCTTTGCACCCGCTTTCCGCGTAATCGCTGGCAGGAGCCTTTGAACCATGAGTATCAAGGCATTACGAGAGACCTGTTATGTTGCGTTGGAACGATAACAACAACATTTATAAATTTAAAGTAACAATGGATTTAATTATGACACTGTAACTGTCGCTTACAAAATTATCGAGGGTTCTAAGGAGCGTATCCAGCTCTTCCGTGGTGTCGTTATTAAGATCAGCGGCCACCAGGAGAAGAAGCGTTTCACTGTTCGCAAGATGTCGGGTACCGTTGGTGTAGAGCGTATCTTCCCTCTGGAGTCACCCAACATTGAGAGCATCGAGGTCAACAAGGTTGGTAAGGTACGTCGCGCTAAGCTGTACTATCTGCGCAACCTCACCGGTAAGGCTGCTCGTATCAAGGAGAAGCGTAGCGGTGCTCGTGCTGTTGCAGAGTAATTGCAACCCCTTACACAAGCATAAAAAGAGACAACCTATTATTGGGCTGTCTCTTTTTTCTTCTCTTCAAATTCAAAATTAGTCTGAGCATTGGCCTCACCATGCAAGGCCTCCTGAAACGATTCCCAGTCTTGGAATCCAGCCAACAGCGAAAGCCTGTCAAGGGTTTTACGGTTGGGTTTCTTCAACAGTTCTTTCTCTACTGCCTCTAAAAGCTTGCGCAGTGCATGTCTCTTTTTCTCCATAACGGGTGCAAAATTACGAAAAAATTAAGAATTAAGAATTAAGAATTAAGAATTATTTTTTGTACCTTTGCAAGCGGAAACGAAATTACACCTATATAATAATGAAAGAACTAGCCCTGAAGTACGGATGTAATCCGAACCAAAAGCCTTCGCGCATCTTCATGACCGAAGGCGAGTTACCCATTGAAGTCATCAACGGCCGCCCTGGCTACATCAACTTCCTCGACGCACTGAACGCCTGGCAGTTGGTAAAGGAGCTGAAGGCTGCCACCGGTCTGCCCGCTGCAGCATCGTTCAAGCACGTCAGCCCTGCTGGTGCCGCTGTCGGTCTGCCGCTGAGTGACACGCTGAAGAAAATCTATTTCGTTGACGACATCAAGGGTCTGGACGAGAGTGCCATTGCCTGTGCCTATGCCCGTGCCCGTGGTGCCGATCGCATGTCCAGCTATGGCGACTTCGTAGCCTTGAGTGACACCTGCGACGCTACCACTGCCCTGCTCCTGAAGCGCGAGGTCAGCGACGGTGTTATAGCACCCGACTTCACCGCCGAGGCTATCGAGATACTGAAGGACAAGCGCAAGGGTACATACAACGTCATCAAGATTGACCCCACCTACAAGCCCGCCCCCATCGAGACCAAGCAGTGCTTTGGTGTGACCTTCGAACAGGGCCGCAACGAGATCAAACTCGACGACCCCGCACTCTTCGA
>OMQN01000071.1 GCA_900313235.1 uncultured Prevotellaceae bacterium
CAGCGGTTTGGATTTTCTTTCTGTCGGGATTACTGGACTCGAACCAGCGACCTCGCGCCCCCCAGACGTGTGCGCTACCAACTGCGCTAAATCCCGATCGTTTTGCTGTTAAGCGGGTGCAAAGGTACATAGTTTTTTTGAAACGTGCAAATTTTCCACACACTTTTTGCAGAAAAGATTGATAATTATTGTTATTTCCTTGGTCGTCTACCAAATAATTCGTACTTTTGTAACGTTATAATACATATTTATATATAGTAAGGACCACATGCAATATAACATAACAGCCCCCGAGGCACTCAACCTGACGGTGCAACTGCCGGCGTCGAAAAGCATCTCGAACCGTGCACTGATTATTCATGCGCTGTCGGGCAGTGACGTGCTGCCAGAGAACCTGTCGGATTGCGATGACACAGAGGTGATTGTCAATGCGCTGAAGACCAACCCCTATGAGATCAACATCAAAGCGGCAGGAACCGCCATGCGTTTCATGACGGCCTATCTGGCTACTCGCAATGGCGAGGAACACGTCATCACGGGTACGGAGCGCATGAAGCATCGTCCCATCCATATCCTGGTAGATGCCCTGCGCCGCCTGGGTGCCGACATCGAGTACATGGACGAGGAGGGTTTTCCCCCACTGCGCATCAAGGGGCGCCAGCTGGAAGGCGGACAACTGGAAGTGCCTGGCAACGTCAGTTCACAGTTCATCTCTGCCCTGCTGCTGATAGGTCCGTGTCTGCGCGACGGTCTGACGCTACGTCTGACGGGCGACCTCATCTCGCGTCCGTATATCGACCTGACACTATGGATGATGCGCGAGTTTGGAGCTGACGCAGACTGGAGCGCCTACGACACCATCACCGTTGGCGGTGCCTACAAGAAGCGTTCCTACTTCATAGAGAACGACTGGAGTGCCGCCTCGTACTGGTATGAGATGATGGCACTGTCGAAGCAGGAAGGAAACGTGATACGCCTGGAAGGACTGATGGACGGTTCGAAGCAGGGCGACAGCAGTGTGCGCTACATCTTCAGCCTGCTGGGCGTGAAGAGCACCTTTGGAACGACAAAGGAAGGCGTCCCCACCACGGTGACACTGCGCCATTGCGGTCGCTGCGTGCCGCGTCTGGAATACGACTTTGTGAACTCGCCCGACTTGGCGCAGACCTTTGTGGTGTGCTGTCTGATGCTGGGCGTGCCCTTCTACTTCCGTGGACTGTCGACGCTGAAAATCAAGGAGACTGACCGCATCGAGGCCTTGAAGAACGAGACACGCAAACTGGGTTTTGTCATCCATGACAAGAACGACAGTGAACTGTATTGGGATGGCGAACGCTGCGAGCCACAGGCAGATGCAGCCATCGACACCTACGAAGACCACCGCATGGCGCTGGCCTTTGCACCAGCAGCCTTCCGCATGGAATCGCTGCGCATCAACAACCCACAAGTTGTCAGCAAGTCGTACCCCAAGTACTGGGAACATCTCAAAGCCGCTGGGTATAAAGTTAAGAGTTAAGAGTTCAGAGTTCAGAGTTCAGAGTTCAGAATATGCAATTTCTGCTGATTGTCGTCATATCGCTTGTGGTGCTTGGAGCCATTGCTGCCCTATCCTCAATAGGGAGTACGGACGAGCCTATCGTCCAGAAAGAGGGCGACTGTGCATCGTGCACCAGCAAGACAGACTGCAAATTAGCAGAGCTGAAAGAAGACATCAGGAGAAAGAAAGAGGAGAAGTGCCACCATCACGACCTCACATCGGTCATACTACTTCTGACATCATCCATCTTACTCCTCAGCGCCTGTTCTACGAAGAACAATACGGCAAAGAGCCGCTTCTGGCAGTCGTTCACCGCCCGCTACAACACGTACTATAATGGTTCGCAGGCCTTCATTGAGGGTAACATCGAAAAGGAGAACGGCAACAAGGACAACTGTACGGAACTCATCCCCCTCTACCCTGTCGCCAACAAACAAAGCCGCGAACTGGGAAAGGGTAACTACGAACGTGCCATCGAGAAAGCAGAAAAGACCATCAAGCTCCATAGCATCAAGAAGCGTCCGGAGTGGAACAAGGGACGTCGCAAGACGGAAAAAGACATCGAGTGGCTGAACCGCAGAGAGTATAACCCCTTCCTGTGGCACGCCTGGCTGTTGCTGGGCAAGTCGCAGTTTCAGCAGGGACAGTTTGAAGAGGCGGCAGCCACCTTCTCCTACATGTCGCGTCTCTACCAGACGCAGCCCGCCATCAACGGCATAGCGCGTGCCTGGCAGGCCAAGAGCTATACCGAACTGGACTGGCTCTACGACGCAGAGGACATCATCACCAAACAGCGGCGCGACAGCATCCACTATCGTGCCCAGAAAGACTGGGACTACACGTTGGCCAACTATAACATCCGTGCCGGACATTACGAGGAGGCTCTGCCCTACATGCGTAAGGTCATCAAGCATGAGAAGCGTCGTAAACAGAAAGCCCGCGAATGGTTCCTGATGGGACAGATACAGACACTGCTGAACCAGAAGCAGGAGGCCTACCAGTCGTACAAGCACGTGATACGTCTGAACCCACCCTACGAGTTGGAGTTCAATGCGCGCATTGCCCAAACCGAGGTGATGCCCGCTACCGACTTCAAGGGAAAGATCAGCAAGCTGAGACGCATGGCCCGTTCGGACAACAACAAGGACTACCTGGACCAGGTCTATTACGCCATCGGCAACGTCTACCTCACCCAGCGCGACACGCTGCATGCCATCGAAGCCTACGAAGAAGGCTGCAAGAAAGCCACCCGTTCAGGCATCGAGAAAGGTGTGTTGCTGCTGAAATTGGGCAATGTCTATTGGGACAAAGAGAAATATGCCGACGCCCAGCGCTGCTACGGCGAGGCCATCGGCCTGTTGGACAAAGACCGCAAAGACTACAAACAGCTGGACGAACGCTCAAAGGTGCTCGATGAGCTGGTGCCCCACACCAGTGCCGTAGAACTGCAAGACTCCCTGCAGCGTCTGGCGCTGATGTCTGAAGAACAGCGCAACAAGATTATCGACAAGGTCATTGCCGACCTTATCAAAAAAGAGAAAGAAGAACAACGAGCCAAGGAGGAGGAAGAGGCTGAGAAGACGCTGCAACAGCAGGAGGCCAGGAACGGGGCAATGAACAACCGTCCGGGAAGGGCTAACAGTCAGCAGCCAACAGCTCCCAGCCAACAGTCTGGTCAGTGGTATTTCTACAACCCGCAGGCTGTCAGCCAAGGTAAGCAGACCTTCCAGCGCCAATGGGGCAAGCGTGAGAACAAGGACCACTGGCAGCGTGTCAACCAGACGGTAGTCAACCTACTGCCTGAGAGCACGGAGAGTACGGATAGCATAGAGACGTCGGAGATGCCCGAAATGGCGGATAGCCAAGGAGCAACAGCGCCCAGCGATTCCATCGCAGGAAAAGAGGGCGAAGAACCTGCCGACAGTGCCGCCAACGACCCGCACAAGCGCGAATACTATCTGGCACAGATACCCTTCACCGACGAACAGAAGGCCGAGAGTGACAACCTCATCAAGGACGGCTTGTTCCACTCAGGCATCATCTTCAAAGACAAGCTCGACAACCTGCGACTCAGCGAGAAGGCGCTGACCAGGCTGACCAGCCAGTATGCGGACTATGAGAAGAACGACGAGGCATGGTATCATCTCTTCTTGCTATACTCCCGACTGGGACGTACCACAGAGGCCAACCACTGTCTGGCCATGTTGCAGAGCGACTTCCCTTCGAGCGACTGGACCACCCTGTTGTCCGACCCCTACTTTGCCGAGAACCAGCGCTTCGGCGTACATATAGAAGACTCTATCTATGCCGCTACCTACGAAGCCTTCAAGGCCAACCGCCATGCAGAGGTCAAGGCGAACGCAGAGATTTCCGAGAAGCGCTTCCCACTGGGTCAGCACCGTCCGAAGTTCCTCTTCATCGAGGGCCTCAGCCTGTTGAACGACGGACAGTCTAAAGACTGCATAGAGAGAATGAAGCAGGTGGTAGAGCAGTACCCGCAAAGCGAGGTCAGTGAGATGGCGGGTATGATTATCCGCGGTGTGCAGGAAGGCAAGACTCTGCACGGCGGCAAGTTTGACATCGACGACGTATGGTCACGCCGCACAGTCGACATGGCTTCCGACTCCACACGCAACGACACGCTGACCATCGAGCGCAATGCCAACTACGTATTCATGCTGGTCTATCAGCCGGACTCGGTGAATCACAACCAGTTGCTCTACGAGATGGCTAAATACAACTTCTCTAACTTCCTGGTGCGCAACTTCGACATCAATGTCGAACAGGACGCCCTCGGACTGGTACGAATGATGATTAGCGGATTCCTCAACTATGACGAGGCACGCCAGTATGCCCGCCAATTGTATGGCGACAAGGCAATGGCCGACATGCTACACCCCTGTCGTGGCGTCATCATCAGCGAGAAGAACCTGCCACTGCTGGGCAGCACGTATAGCTATCGCGACTACGAGATTTTCTTCGAAGAAAAGTTGGAGCCCATAGCAGTCTCTGAGGAAGACTTGCTGGACGAGCCCGACACCATCGTCACGGAGGACGACTACGAAGAAGATCAGCAGCCAAGCACAGACAGTCAACAGCCAGACGACGACCCGCTGTTTAATGACATGCCGCAGCAGCAGAGCAACACCTACGACGAGTTAGACGATGACTTCTGGAGATAGTTAAGAGTTAAGAGATATGACAAACGGATTATTACTTTGGGCTGACGACGAGATGGAACTGCTCCGCGCTCACCTACTCTTCCTTGAGAAGAAAGGCTACGAGGTGGTGACAGTGACTAACGGCACTGACGCCATCGAGGAGTGCAAGAAGCGCACCTTCGACCTGGTATTACTCGACGAGATGATGCCGGGACTCAGTGGCTTAGAGACCCTGCAGCGCATCAAGGAGATGACACCGCAGGTGCCTGTCGTCATGGTGACAAAGAGTGAGGAGGAAGACATCATGAACCAGGCTATCGGCCAGCAGATTGCCGACTACCTCATCAAGCCCGTCAATCCCAACCAGATACTGCTAACGCTGAAGAAGAACATCCACCGCAAGGAGATTGTCACTGAGACGGTGCAGACGGGCTATCAACAACAGTTCCAACAGTTGTCAATGCAAATTATGGACTGCCGCACATGGCAGGACTGGACTGACGTCTATAAGCGGCTGGTCCGTTGGGAGCTGGAGCTCAGCGCCACAGACTCGCAAATGACGGAGATGCTGGAGATGCAGAAAGAGGAGGCCAACCGCGGCTTTGCCAAATTCATCAAGCAGAACTACCTGGAGTGGATGAAAGCCACCCCCGACTCCTCGCGAAAAGATGGGAGTTCTGAGCACCCGGTGCTGTCGAATGAACTCTTTAAGAGCAAGGTATTCCCCTTACTGAACGAAGGCGAGAAGGTGTTCCTCATCGTACTCGACAACTTCCGCTACGACCAGTGGAAGATGCTGGAGCGCGAGATTGGCGACCTCTTCGACATCGACGAGGATGTCTATTGCAGCATTCTGCCCACCGCCACACAGTATGCCCGCAACGCCATCTTCTCGGGTCTGATGCCTGTACAGATAGCACAGATGTTCCCTGACCTGTGGGTCGACGAGGACGAGGAGGAAGGCAAGAACCTTAACGAGGAACCGCTCATCCAGACGCAGTTGGAGCGCTACCGCAGGCGTAATACCTTCTCGTATCACAAGATCAACACCTCGCAGGAGGCCGACAAGTTGCTGCAACAGTTCCACACGCTGGAGAAGAACGACCTCAACGTGGTGGTCTTCAACTTCATCGACATGCTCAGTCATGCCCGTACTGAGTCGAAGATGGTGCGCGAACTGGCTAACAACGAGTCGGCATACCGCAGCATCACACTGTCGTGGTTCCGCCACTCCGCCATGGCCGACCTGTTCCGTCTGTTGGCACAGAGCGACTACCGTGTACTCATCACCACAGACCACGGTAGCATCCGCGCCACCAATCCTGTGAAGATTATCGGTGACCGCAACACCAACACCAACCTGCGCTACAAGTTGGGCAAGAACCTGGCGTACGACTCGAAGGACCTCTTTGTCATCAAAGACCCACAGAAGGCCCATCTGCCCGCACCCAACCTGTCGACGAGCTACGTCTTTGCCACGGGGGACGACTTCTTCGCCTATCCCAACAACTACAACTACTATGTCTCCTACTATCGTAACACCTTCCAGCACGGAGGTATCTCGATGGAGGAGATGATCATACCCATTGTATCACTAAAAGGAAGAAAAAGATAATATGGAAATAAAGATTCAGGACATTGAACATATCCGCGAGGCTGCTCGCGAGTTTATCAATCAGATTGGCGACCACCGCGTCTTTGCCTTCTACGGCAAGATGGGGGCAGGCAAGACGACCTTCGTCAAAGCCATCTGTGAAGAACTGGGTGTGGAGGACGTGATTACCTCACCCACCTTCGCCATTATCAATGAGTATACGACCTCCCCCAACCCCTCCCAAGGAGGGGAGCTTAGTTCCTCCCCTTGGGGGAGGTTAGGAGAGGTTCCCATTTACCACTTCGACTTCTACCGCATCAAGAAGTTGGAAGAGGTCTATGACATGGGCTACGAAGACTACTTCTACTCTGGCGCCCTCTGTTTCATCGAGTGGCCTGAGTTAATAGAAGAGGTGCTGCCCGACGATGCCGTCCGCGTGCATATCGAGGAGCAGCCTGATGGCAGTCGACGGGTATTTACCGAATAAAAGAGCCGGTTCGCTGAATATTTTTCGCGAGCCGGCTTTTCTTTTGTACTTTTGTGGTGGAAATAACAAACACTACAAAATATTACAAAAAAATGAAGAAAACAAACATGCTTATGATGCTGGCGGCAATGGTCCTGTCGTCCAGCTGTCTGAAAGACAATGCCAACGATCTGTATAGCGACTTCAACAACTGGGGAAACGGAGGTAATGGCGGCGACGGAACAGTCGTCTCAGCCAGTGGCGAGTTGAGTGAATTCGAGGTAACTATCGACAAGACAACTGCAGAGCCGACAGCAGTGGCTGACGCCACCTACTTTGACGAGGCTGACAATATCAAAAACCAGCAGTTTACCACGCAGGTAGCCATCGACATGAGTAATCCTACGGAGAAGACGGAGAATGGTGTCACCATCACGGTGACTGACGGAAAGCACATCACTGCCGACCACGGAAAGACTCAAGGCATCTGCTACGTGGTGAGCGGCACAACGGCAGACGGGTCGCTGACCATCAGCGGCAGTGCCGACTACGAAGTGAATCTCAACGATGCCAACATCACCAACAGTCAGTCAACAGCCCTCAACCTGGACGGTAAGGGTGCCGCATATATCGTGCTGACAGGCAGCAACAAGCTCACTGACGGCAAGGAAGAAGACCACAAGAGTGTCCTCTACGGCAAGGGAAAACTGCTGTTTAGCGGCAGCGGCTCGCTGGAGATTCAGGGACAGTATAACAACGGCATACAGTCGAAGAGCTATGTACTCTTTGAGAAAGGCATCAACGTCTATGTCAATGCCGCCAACCACGGCATTAAGGGTTCTGACGCCATCATCAATGGTGGCATCATCAACGTTGAGACGGCAGGACTGGGCGCCAAGGGCATCAACTGTGATGAAGACATCGTCATCAATGGTGGACGTACCACAGTCATTGCCAAGGGTGATGGCGAGTGGGACGAAGAAGAACTGGAAACAAAGGCCGTATCGTGCATCAAGTGCGACAGCGTGCTGACCATCAATGGCGGCGAGGTATATGTCAAGGCTACGGGCAGCGGCGGCAAGGGTCTGAAGGCCGACTGGGAATGCTACATCACTGGTGGTAAGGTTCGTGCCATTACGACGGGTGGCCTCTACTACAACGACGGCACGACAGAGAACCTAAACTACAAGGGCAATACCGACAACATAGACGATGCCTACACATCGTCGCCCAAGGGCATTAAGATTGGTACGAAAAACGAGCATGGCATACTGACCATCAGCGGTGGAGACGTGATGGTACGCACAGCAGGTACCAACGGTGAGGGTATAGAGAGCAAAGGCACCCTCAGCATCACGGACGGCAGTGTGATGGTGGCAGCATACGACGACGCCATCAATGCTTCCAGCGACCTGACCATCAGCGGTGGCACAGTGGTGGCAGTAGGTACCAACAATGACGGCATAGACACCAATGGCAACCTATATATAAAAGGTGGCACTACCATTGCTTATGGTGCTAACGGTGCCGAGGCTGGCATCGATGCTGACGAGAGCCATGCTCTCTACATCACGGGAGGCAGTCTCTTTGCCATTGGCGGACGCATTGACTGTAAGCTGGGGTCTACCACACAAGGTCTCGTACAAGTCAGCGGCTCTGTTGCTGCCAACAGCACCATCAGCATCCGCGACGTCAATAAGGCCTATGCCACATTCACCATGCCCCCCTATTCTAACAGCGGCACCATTCTGATTACGGCAGCAGGCATGACCAACGGCAGCAACTATACAATCGCCGTAGGCTCTTCTACCGTAAGTGCCACAGCAACCAACAGTCTGAGCAACTCAATGGGCGGCGTGCCAGGCGGTGGAAGAAGGTAAGCAGATCAGAAACGAAACATCAAAGCTGAAAGTACACAATAAAAATAGGATAAGTTGCGTTATATGGATTGGATGAAGACACAATCGCGACAAGAGAACGTCATATACTTGGCACTCTGGGGCATGCTCTTCGCTGCCCCAGTGCTCAGCATGTATATCCGCACAGTGAACAATAGTTTCTTGACATTCAACTGGACGGAGATACTGCTGATATGGACACTCTTTGCCGTCTATCTGGTCATCTTCCTCATCCACAACTTCCTGTTGGCACCCATGCTGATATATGGTAGAAAGCGTATGCTCTATACCACATTGATGGTAGCCATCTTCACGTGTTTCATCACCTACCAGTGTACACACCGTCCAACACCCAGAAGGTTCGGTCCGCCTCCTATGGATATGAGGATGAGAATGCACAACCACCATCGACCACCCAGGGACTTCAAGATGCCCCATCAGGTGCCCGCAGTATTCATCGGCCAGCACGACATCGTGGCAGTGGTCATCCTCGTGCTGATGTTCGGCATGAATATCGGCATCAAGCTCTTCTTCAAGAACCGCAACGACCAGAAGAAGCTGGAGTCCCTGCAGAAGAAGACCCTGGAGCAACAGCTGGAGTATCTGAAATACCAGATCAACCCGCACTTCTTCATGAACACGCTGAACAACATCCATGCGCTGGTAGACATAGACCCCGAGAAGGCAAAGGACACCATTCTGGAGTTGTCGAAGATGATGCGCTTCATCCTCTATGAGGGCGACAAGAGTGGCGTGCCACTGTCGCGCGAATTTGACTTCATCCGCCACTATGTGGCACTGATGCAGCTACGCTATACCGACAAGGTAGACATCCGTACCGACCTGCCCAACGAGGCACCCGACAAGACGGTGCCGCCGCTGATGCTCATCAGCTTCATCGAGAATGCCTTCAAGCACGGCATCAGCTACCAGCACCAGTCGTATGTACACATCAAAATAGCAATTAGCGACGAAATGTCACAACAGCTGATATTCACCTGTAGCAACTCCAAAGCCGAGAAGCCTAACGAAGAAAAGGGCGGCGTGGGACTAAGCAATGTGAAGCAACGACTGCGTCTGCTTTATGACAACAACTACTCGCTGAAGATACAAAATCAGCCCGACAGCTATAATGTTGAACTCATCATTCCACTGACATGATACGATGCATGGCTATTGACGATGAACCGCTGGCACTCCAGCAAATCGTCACCTATATTAATAAGGTACCCTTCCTCGAACTGGCAGCACAATGTCAGAGCGCGCTGGAAGCCCGTCAGTTTCTGGAGCAGGACACGGTGGACGCCATTTTCTGCGACATCAACATGCCCGACCTGAACGGCATGGACTTTATCAAGTCGTTAGTCACTCCTCCTATGGTTGTCTTCACCACTGCCTATGCGGAATATGCGGTAGAAGGTTTTAAGGTCAATGCTGTGGACTACCTGCTCAAGCCCTTTGGCCTGCAGGACTTCCAGCGGGCTGCCAACCGACTGAAGGAGAGAAGTCTACCCCCAACCCCACCCCAAAAGGAGGAGGACACCAACGACGACACCATCTTCCTGAAGACGGAATATCGCATCGTAAAGGTCAGCATCAGCAACATCCGCTATATAGAAGGCATGAGCGAGTACCTGAAGGTACATGTCGAAGGAGAGAGCAAGCCCATCATCACCCTGCTGTCGATGAAGAAGATAGAGGAGCGACTGCCCGACTACTTCATGCGCATCCACCGCTCGTATATCGTCAACCTCAAGATGATTCAGGAGGTCAACAAGAACCGAATCATCATGGACAAGGAGACCTTTCTGCCCATTGGCGATATGTATAAAGACACCTTCCAGCATTATCTCGACACGAAATTTCTTGGCAAATAATTTTGCTTTTCGGGCATTTTGCTGTACCTTTGTGCCCTGTTATTAACAATTATCAAACAAGAAATATGAAAAAACTATTTATTCTGATACTTACAGCAGCGATGGCAGTACCATCGTTTGCACAGTTTGGCAAAAGCCACAGTCGTTTCAACCATGACAACGTTGAAAGCTATTACGGTGTTCGCCTGGGACTCAGCATTTCATCCATGTCAAGCGACATGGCAGATTTTGATACTGACAGCCGCACAGGTTGGACTTTTGGTGGTGTCTATGGATTGCAGCTGGCCAACTCCTTACCTGTGTGGTTGGAGACTGGACTGTACTATACTGAGAAAGGCGGTGAGCATAAAGTTTATGATACTACGATAGAGAAAGTAACCTACCGCATGTCATATTTGGAGGTGCCCGTTGTTGTCAAGTATGGTTTTGATATCATTGACGACCTCTACATCGATCCCTTCCTCGGTGGTTATTTTGCACTGGGTATTGGCGGCAAGACAAAGACCTACGCTCGCAACGTGGATAATCGTGAATCCGAGAGTACCTTTGGCAACTACTGCAACCGCTTTGATGCAGGTCTGCGCATTGGTTGTGGCGTAGAATATCAGATGCTGTATGCTGAAATCGGCATCAACTTTGGTATTACCAATATCGGCAAGAGCGACTTTGACGCTGTACGCAACCGCAACCTCTTCCTCAATGTGGGTGTGAACTTCTAAATCAAAGGGAAAGAAAAAGAAAACCGGCTGAGAGCATCACTGCTGTCAGCCGGTTGTTTTTTCATAGTATACGTATTTATTTAACAATTTTCTTGCCGTTGATGATGTATAAACCACGCGGCAGTAGGTTTGGTTCAGCACCTACATAGCGACCATCAAGAGTATAGATTCACCTTGTTGGAGTTGACAGTCTGAATAGCTGTAGCAGCCTTCTGCACATACAACACAGCAGGCTTCTGATTCGATGTATAGTTCAGGAAACGAGCATTTCCGTTGTTATAGTTAAACTGAACAGTACCATAAGAATCTGTCTTCACGACATAACCATTATCAGTCTGTGCAATCTTCCAAATCTTAGATTCTGTCGCAGTAGTCTTCATCGTCTTAGCAGTCTCGGTAGTCAGATATTTGCCGTCAATCAACAGAGAATAGCCGCTAGCACTACCACCCAAAGTCATTGGAGCTACTTCGTCGCTATAAATAGTATTATCGTCAAAATCAACTTCGACAGCTGTCAAATACTTGGTCTCGAAAGGACCATTTGCGCAAGAATATTCTTCATTAAACAGTACATAGTTAGAACCTACTACAATCTGGTCATCAGAAGTAACTTTCTCATATGCGCCGTCACCACCTTGTGAGCCACCACCAGCAAAGTTAGCAACATAGTTGAACGATATGGTCTTGTCGCTATTCTGAGTAATCTCCTCTACAGAGCCATTCATCCACTTGGTACCATTGCTGGTCTTAGTAAAGAACTGGGCAGCATTCTTGGCAATCTTATCAGAAGACTTTACCTTGAAATTCTTGTTGAAAGCATTAACCTTGCCATAAGGGAATGGTTCTGCTTCATCATAATAATAGTTGCCTTCCCAAATCTCATATGGGTATTCGCCATTAGCAGACACCGCAATGAAGCGCTGGTGATTAGGATCGTCGTTAGGAGCATTATTTTCCCATACCTTTGCATCATAGTCGCAGTGCAGAATGAGTAGACCTGCAGCGGGCAGCGAGGCATCCCAGCCTTCAAGCTGGCGATTCTCCAGCAGATAGTATTCGTTAGCGTTCTTATCATTATAAATAATGTAGAACTCACCATCGTTCTGCAGAGACTTCATATTGGTTACATTGACATCCTCAGCGTTCAGTACGATAGGTTCCTCCCAACCAGCAAACCAACGCTCGTAGCTGGTATAGCCTGCAGGTTGGAAACCGTTACCATTGTAGCTGCCACCATCCATCAGATCCCAAGAGCCCATGCCTGGACCTTGAACGCCTTCTGACTCCTCACCATAGTCGATGTCGTAGAAGTCGGGATAGCCTAAGCAGTGGCTATACTCATGACACATGGTACCAATACCGTTTATATTTCCATACAGTCCTTCCAACTCCGGACCGCAGGCATAGCTGTTAACATAGAGGTTAGTACCTACCGCCACAGGACCAGTACCGTCACCATAACGAGCGGCAGTATTTAAGTCGTAGGCATGAGGCCAGATAGTATTGGCATCGCCACCATCGGCTGCGCCTTTACCTGCATAAACGACATAGACTTGATCTACATAGCCATCGCCATCCCAGTCGTAAGGTGTCCAGTCTGCAACCTGTCCCTTAGCTAACGTAACAGCTTCACAGACCATCTCGCCAACATACATATCATTGCCCGCACTGTCGTTTTTACCATAATAGCTAACATTCTTGCTAACACTGACAGGACCAACAACATCGAAGTCAAGCTCGAACTTTCCACGACTCTGAGCCTTGAAATAGTCAGCCATGGAGCCCTTGAAGTTTCCCTCAGAGAATCCTTCCTCATTGGCTATACGATTGAAGAGCGCATTGTCATGACCAGTCTGAAACGACTTATCCTTGAAGTTCACCAAAATCATAATGGCCTTCTTTTGCCCCAGGATAGTAGTAGGATGACCGAACTCACGTTTCTGTACGCGCTTGGCATTGACCTTAGCACGACGTGCCTTGGCTTTCTGAATAATTTGCTGGGCATCAACAGCTACATAGACACCACCTTGTTTGATGTATGCCTGTCCGTTCTCTGCTTTCCAGAAGTGTCCGTGCTCGTCACCAACGAGTGTGGCACGCACCTCTGTACCATCTTGCAGTGTCAGTGTTTTCCATTGTCCTCGCTTGGCAGGTACAGCCATCATCGTCATGGCGGTCACCGTCAACAAGATTGTTAAGATAAACTTCTTCATATCCGATTTTACAATAAATTAAGATACAATATTCATTCTATATGCAATTCAGCCACACTCTATTGACATAAATCAAGAGACCAAAAGGGCTGCAAAGGTAGGAAATCTTTCAATCTCCACCAAATTTGCAGCCCGATATTACAAATAATTAACTATTCTCCGATAACCACCTTACGGCCATCTACGATATAGATGCCACGGGTAGGATTAGTAACGCGCTGACCACGCAGGTTATAGATGACGCGACGACCAGAGAGATCCTGCGTAGGAATCTGGTCAATAGCTGACGGACCAGAAGGAACATTGACAGTTACCTTTACATTCGTCAATGAGGTCTTATCGTCACTTGACAGAGATACAGAATTGGCATTACCCGTCCATGTAAATTGATCTAACGAACCTGTATCACATGTTAGCTTACTTGTTTTTGAGCCAACGCTGAATTCCAGTTGAGTAATCGTTCCCTGCCCAACACTAAAGGTTACTGTATTGCCAGAGTAAACACGAACCTCTGAATTGGTAATCATACGCTGTGAGCCTGTTCCCAATGCATAGACCACCTCAATTCCATCCTGTGAACCTGTAAAATCTTCTGCATTTGAGCTATTCAAGACACCATTTAAACTGGTTCCAAAGAACGCATTGTTCAGTGCGAATTCACTATTAGTAGGTGTTCCACCTCCACCACCTTGTTGGTCAGTAATAGTGTAAGTTGCAACTGCCTGTTCGCTGCGATTGCCATCCTTGATGGCGACAGCCTTAATGGTAGATGTCTTAGTAATCTCAAATGGCCCGTTATAAGCAATACTCTGCTCAGAGGCATCAGCGCCATCTGTCGTAAAGTAGATGGCGGCACCCTCGGTGGCACAATCCAATTCTACCGTTACACTATTATAATAGGTACCTGCATCAGGAGAGAAAACAGGCATGGCAATCGTAGGCACAACGGTGCCACCGCCGCCACCTTCGTAGTTGTCGTAGCTGAAAGCCTTGTCTTTCAGGGTTCCCCAGATATAGTCCTCCAAGCCAGGATAGTCAATGAACGGATTACGGTTATTTTGTATACCATAAACGGCATTGTTGCGATTAATCTCCTTCTCACTAACTGGGTCATTCTTAGCCCAAGTCATCAACATATTCAAAGCCCAACTAGCCAACCCAGGATATTTGTTACCATCTAGCATGTCACAACTCCAAGAGGTGATGCTTTTGCCGTTATATGTCTCATAACAAGTAACCATATAAAAATAAGTGCGTGCGAAATCTCCTTTATACTCATCATTGGGCTCAAAGACAATTCCTGAATAGCCAAGACCAGAACGGGCATTACCCAATTTTGAAAAGTCATTATAAGAACTCCATGTCACAGTTCCTACTTCTCCGAAAGGATAATTACTGCGCATTCCATTTACTTTAGCATCTGTAGGATAAAGATGGAACAAATCAGTGTACATAGGATACTCATCATTGAACCAACTCTTAGGAAAAGAATGCTCACGATTATAGACATCACCCTCTACACTATAATTTCCCGCCTGGTCGGTTCCAAAGGTATACTCACGCTTAACGGAGTACATGTCCCATACCTTACCATTAGCCTTTTTGTCTGTAGTTCTAAAGTCTGTCCATAATTGGTTATAAGATCGTTGTGTATGTGGATTAATGACTCCACATAAAGCAGTCTTTAGTGCAGCCCCTTTCTTGCCATTAGCACTCTGGTAATAGGTGCCAGAATTGTTTGGCCCTTGCGCCCATACGTTGCCTATCATGGCAATAAATAGCGATAATAGAAGTAATCTAGTTTTCATGAGCAATATAGATTTAATTTTGTAACTGCGTAAAACAAGGCAAAGTTAGGGAATATTTTCGTAACTTACAAATAAACGGAGATTTTTTTGCCCATCTACTCGTTTTTTTATACTTTTGCAAACGTTATGAAACAGAGACTACTATTCGTATGCCTGGGAAATATCTGTCGCTCACCAGCCGCTGAGGGCATTATGCAGCAGTTGGTAGACGAGCGCGGACTCAGCGACCAGTTCCATATTGAGTCGGCAGCCATTGGTCCGTGGCATGTCGGTGACCTGCCCGACCGCAGAATGCGCCAGTGCGGTGCCCGTCACGGCTACGACTTCCACAGTCGTGCGCAACAGTTGGACAGCAGCTACTTCGACCGCTTCGACCTCATCATCGGCATGGATCATGAGAACATCCGTGCCATCCGTGCTAAAGCACGTGACGATGCAGACAGTCGGAAGATACGCCTGATGGCCGACTACCTGCATCGTCATCCTAACCAGTCGACAATCCCCGACCCTTACTATGGTACGGAGCACGACTTCGAACTGGTCATCGAGTTGTTAGAAGATGCCTGTGAAGGGCTGTTAGACGACCTCACGGCATAATCCTTTAGTATTCCAGAATCAGTGCTTGACGCGGAGACAACGGAAGGTCTTCGCGTAAGCTGTATTTACGTCCCGTCACGATATCCTCACCCACCGTCTGGTCAGGGTCGAAGAGCTCGGCATAGCGTTTCATCTCCATGGTGGCATTGCGGCGCGTACCATTGATAATGGTCAGCACACCATGACGATGCCAACGGCGGGCAATGACATAGATGCCCTTATAAGGAATGAACTGCGTCTGATAGCCACGGATAATCGTCTCGTTACCCTGGCGCCAATGCAGCACCTTGCTCAGCCAGTCGAACATCTCGTTCTCTATC
>OMQN01000093.1 GCA_900313235.1 uncultured Prevotellaceae bacterium
ATGGAAGATAGCGAGGTCAGTGTCGACGACCTGGCAGCAGAGATGAGCCTCAGTCGTGTACAGCTCTATCGTAAGATTAAGACGATAACCGGTTCCTCACCCGTAGAACTGCTGCGCACCACGCGCTTGAAGCGCGCCTATCAGATGCTGCTCACCACCGACAAGAGTGTCAGCGAGGTGGCATACGCTGTCGGATTCACTGCCCCCAGCTACTTCTCCAAATGTTTCAAAGAGGAGTACGGCATGGTGCCTGGCGACATCCGGAAATAGTACGGAAATATTTGTAATTACTAAGATTATTCGTTCATTCCGTTGTAATTTTGTTACATTGCAACAATTTTTGAATGGGATGAACGATATTTTTCATGCCAATAACTATATCATTATTACTTTTGCGACAAAATCTGAAACAAGAGTATTAACTTTAAAACAAAAGCAAATGAAACAAACGAAACGATTGTTTTTAAGTTTCTTGACGCTGCTGCTCGCTACGGTGACGTACGCGCAGGAGGTGACAGGAACTGTGTCTGACTCTTTTGGGCCAGTGATTGGAGCTACAGTCATGGAGAAAGGAACCACCAATGGCACGGTGACTGACTTCGACGGAAACTTTAAACTCAAAGTGAAAGCCGGCACTACGCTGGTGTTTAGCTATGTGGGCTATCTGACGCAGGAGCTGCCTGCTCAGAATGGCATGCAGGTCATGCTGAAAGAAGACAGCAAACAACTGCAGGAAGTAGTAGTGACAGGTTACACTACCCAGCGCAAGGCCGACCTGACGGGTGCTATCTCTACCGTCAGCGTTGACGAGATGGCTAAGCAGAACGAGAACAACCCCATGAAGGCCCTGCAAGGTCGCGTGCCAGGCATGAACATATCAGCCACTGGTACTCCTTCTGGTGCTGCTACCGTGCGCATCCGTGGTAATGGTACATTGAACAACAACGACCCGCTGTACATCATTGACGGTGTTCCCACCACATCTGGCATGCACGAATTGAACGGTAACGATATTGAAAGTATTCAGGTGCTGAAGGATGCCGCCTCAGCATCTATCTACGGTTCGCGTGCTGCCAACGGTGTGATCATTATTACCACCAAGAAGGGTAAAGAGGGTAAGGTAAAGGTTAACTTCGACGGCAGCATTGCCGCCTCGTTCTATACCAATAAGATTGAGACGATGAACGCCAGCGAGTGGGGTCGCGCCTTTTGGCAGGCTAACGTGAATGACGGCATCAATCCCTCGAACAACAACCTGGGTTACAACTACGACTGGGGCTACGATCAGAATGGCAATCCCATGCTGAACAAGATGACGATGAACATGTACCTGGACGATGATGCTACCGTACGTGCCGGCGATACGGACTGGTTTAAAGAGGTCACGCGTACAGGTATTGTCCAGCAGTATAACCTCTCTGTCAGCAACGGATCAGAGAAGGGTAACTCCTTCTTCTCGTTAGGCTACTACGACAACCAGGGTACCATCAAGGACTCGTGGTTCAATCGTCTGTCTGCCCGTGCTAATGCAGACTATAAGCTCTTTGATGGCAAGCTGACCATCGGTGAGAACTTCACGCTGAACCGCAACAAGGGTGTGGATGCTCCTGACGTGCTGAGAAATGCCCTGGAGTTCAACCCCAACTACCCTATCTATGCTGAGAACGGACAGTACGCGCAGGCCTTGGGTGCCTACTCGGAGCGTGAGAATCCGCTGAGCATGATTCGCAATGCCAAGGACAATGAGTACACGCTGTGGCGTCTGTTCGGTGACGTCCACATGAGCGTGACGCCATTTAAGAATTTTACTGTTCGTTCAACATTCGGTGTTGACTATAGCCAGAAGGAGCAGCGCTTCTTCACCTACCCTATTGCCAATGGTAAGGTGATGCGCACCGAGACGGCTGCAGAGAGCAAGCAGGAGCACTGGATGAACTGGATGTGGAACGCCATTGCCACCTATAACCTTGAGATTGGCAAGCATCGTGCCGATGCCATGATTGGTATGGAGGTGAACCGCTATGACTTCAAGTGGAGCAGCGCTAAGCGCTATGAGCAGTCAGTGCTGAACACCGACTATATGTGGCCCAGTGCAGGTTCAGGCAAGCAGATTGCCCTGGGTTCTGGCGAGGGTTACTCGCTGGTATCCTTCTTCGGCAAGGCCAACTACACCTATGCTGACAAGTACCTGGTGTCGTTCACACTGCGTCGTGACGGTTCAAGCCGCTTCGGCAAGAACAACCAATACGGTACGTTCCCATCAGCCTCTGTCGGTTGGCGCATTACCGAGGAGCCGTTCATGAAGTTTACCGAGGGCATCCTCGACAACCTGAAACTGCGCTACTCTTGGGGACAGACTGGTAACCAGAGCATTCCCATTGTAGCCCGCTACACCATCTATAAGCCCATCACCACTACTGGTCTGTGGGGCAGTGGCCAGGCTGGTTCTGCCTACGACATCGCAGGTCTCAATGGTGGCTACGAGCTGACCAGCGGCTACGTACGCGACCGTCGTGGCAACGAGGACATCAAGTGGGAGACCACCACACAGCACAACATCGGTGTGGACTTCACCTTCCTGAGAAACGAGATTTATGGTAGCTTCGACTGGTTCCACAAGAAGACCACCGACATTCTGGTCGACATGGTAGGTATCGGTGCCATGGGTGAAGGTGCCAACCAATATATCAATGCCGGCGAGGTGAAGAACACCGGTTGGGAGTTCTCTATAGGCTATCGTCATCGCATTGGCGACTTCTCTTGGGACATCAATGGAAACATCAGTGCCTATAAGAATGAGATTACCAAACTGCCTGAGACTGTTGCTGCCAGTGGCACTTTCGGAGGTAACGGTGTGAAGAGTGTTGTAGGTCACCCGATGGGTGCCGAGGTTGGATATGTGGCCGACGGCATCTTCAAGAGTCAGGAAGAGATAGACAACCACGCCATTCAGGAAGGTGCTGGTCTGGGGCGCATCCGCTATAAGGATCTGAACGGTGACGGCAAGATTACAGAGGCCGACCGCGACTGGATCTTCGACCCGACACCCGACTTTGCATGGGGTCTGAATATCACGCTGCAGTACAAGAACTTCGACTTCACCATGTTCTGGCAGGGCATGCAGGGTCGCGATGTCAACTGCTACGACTTCAAGAAGGAGACTGATTTCTGGGCCAACTCAGGTGTCAACGTTCCTTATTTGAACAAGGGTGTACGCGTGCTCGACGCATGGTCGCCAGCCAATCCCGGCAGCGACATTCCTGCGCTGACCACTGCCGACCGCAACAACGAGGGAAGTCTCTCGTCATACTACATAGAGAACGGCTCATACGCCAAACTGCGCACTGTACAGATTGGCTACAACATGCCTAAGAGCATTACCGACAAGCTGAAGATGGATCGCATCCGCCTCTACGCATCGGCTCAGAACCTGCTGACCATCAAGAGCGGCAAGTTCACTGGCAACGACCCAGAGAATCCTGGTTTTGCATATCCTATTCCTCTGAACCTCACCTTCGGTGTTAACGTAGGATTCTAAGTGAAGATGAAAAATGAAATATTAAATCGACAGATTATGAAAACGATATATATAAAATACATCTGTGCAATCTGCGCAATCTGTGGTCTGACTGCTTGCTCTGACTTCTTGGAGGAGCAGAAACCCCAGGCTACGCTCATACAAGACGAGATAAAGAATCCACAGTATATCGACAACGTACTGATTACGGCCTACGCTGGTCTGGTGACCATTGAGGACATGAACGCCTCGTTCTCGCTGTGGAACTACGACACACGTTCTGACGACGCCTATGTGGGCGGTGCAGAATTCTCTGACGGTGCTCCTTTCCACAATCTGGAACGTGGCACGGGTATTGCCACCTCTGACTGGCCTTTCAGCTCTATTTGGGGTAAGTTCTACCAGTACCTGTCACGCGTCTCGCTGTCCATCGACATGCTGGCCGAGGCTGACCAGTCGAACGCCACCATCCAGCAGCGTACGGGCGAGATGAAGTTCCTGCGTGCCTACGGCCACTTCCAGCTGAAGCGCCTGTTCAAGAAGATTCCTTTCGTCAACAAGCTGAACATGCAGGAGGAAGATTATACGAACCTCTCGAACACAGAATATACCAATGATGAGGGCTGGCAGCAGATCATCAACGACCTGCAGGATGCCTACAACGTATTGCCCACAGTGCAGAAGGAGAAGGGTCGCCCCACCAAGGCTGCCGCTGCTGCCTTCCTGGCAAAGGTATACCTCTACAAGGCTTATCGTCAGGACGATGCCAACACAAATCAGGTGACCAGCATCAACAACGAAGACTTGCAGAAGGTTATCGAATACACCGATCCTAAGCTGTATAGCAACTATGGACTGGAGAGCGACCTGCACAACAACTTCCGTCCTGAGGAAGCATACGAGAACGGCAAGGAGAGCATCTGGGCCATCCAGTATTCAAAGAACGACGGTACCACCTATGGTAACCTGAACTTCTCTAACCGTCTGATAGTACCCTGTATTCCTAAGGTGCATGACTCTGGTTGCGACTTCTACAAGCCCTCTGTCAACCTGGTCAATGCCTATCGTACCAATGCCGACGGACTGCCTCTCGTGGCTACAGCAGCCACCCAGGACTACGAGGTGGGCTCTGCACAGACTGTCGATCCACGTCTCTTCGTTACCGTTGGCGTACCAGGTACTCCCTACATGTTCAACACCAGCTACATGATGAGCAAGACCAATACGTGGAGCCGCTCAGGTGGTAAGTATGGCTACTTCGGCAAGTTCTATGAACCGCGTAGTATTCCGCTATGCTGATGTACTGCTGATGCGTGCTGAAGCTCAGGCTCAGCTGGGTAATAGCGCTGAGGCCGTCACACTCGTCAACCAGGTGCGTGAGCGTGCTAAGGCGATGGCTGCCAACAGCGTCGTGTCTAACTATCCTAATAAGTATGGTGTACACTTTGCCATCAATAGCTATAAAGGCACCTACGACAAGGATGCTGCTATGGAGATTGTGAAGACTGAGCGTCGTCTGGAACTGGCTATGGAGAGCGAGCGCTTCTTTGACCTGGTACGCTGGGGCGATGCCGCCACTGTCATCAACCAGTTCTACAATACAGAGAGCCAGAAGATGACGTTCCTCAATGGTTCTTTGTTTACTGCCAACAAAAACGAGTACCTGCCTATTCCTCACGAGCAGATGGCAGCCTCTAACGGACACTACACACAGAACTGTGGACAATGGTAATGAAGAGTTTAAAGTTTAAAGTTTATAGTTGAAAGATATGAAAACGATATATAGTATCATTTGCATGGTTTGTCTGCTCTGCGGGTTCACTGCCTGCAACGACGACCATACGGGCAGCATCAGTGTCGGCGGCTCGTGTCTGGTAGAGTCTTTTGAACTCAACAACCAGTTCAAGGCTACCATCAGCCATGAGAAGCGTCTCATCAAAATCAAGGTCCCTGAGACCTTTGCACAGAAGGGCGATATGGAGATTACCAGTCTCACTCTTCCTGCTGGCGCCTCTGCTAACTTTAAGTTGGGCGACCACATCAATCTGAATGCTGACAAGACGCTGCGCGTCACCAATGGCGACCTGCAGCTGGAGTATCAGGTTAGCGTACGCAACGATGAGGCCCTGCTGAAACAGTTCCTGCTGGAGGGTGTCAAGGGTGCCATCAACCAGGATGACAAGACTGTTACCGTCAGTGTGATGGCCAGCAGCGGCATCGACCTCTCTAACGCTACCTTCGAGGCTGTAGTTAGCGAGGATGCCACCTGCAGTCCTGCCAGCGGTACGAAGGGCAACTTCACAGAGCCTTTCCTGCTGACTGTCAATGACAATACGGCAACCAATGTATATACCGTCAACGTGACGCTGATACAGGCTCCTGTCGCTATCTTCGTGGGCGACGCTGAAAATGTAGAGGCACTGAACGACGAGGAGAAGGCTGCTGCCAAGTGGCTGACAAGTAATGTCGCCGGTTCGGCATATCTCTCATGGAGTGACATCAACGCTGGCAGCGTGTCGCTTGACAAGGTTCGCCTGGTATTCTTCCATCGCCACTGCCCGGCTTATGGCAACTACAATGGCTTTGCCGATGCCGAGACAGGCGCTATGGCTGCACTGCCCAAGATGAAGGAACTCTACCAGAATGGTGTAGGCTTCGTACTGCAGCGCTCAGCTGTCAACTATGCCATCGCACTGGGTGCACAGCCTGAGGACTCTTATCCTAACAACGTCTGGGGTGGCAACGGAGAAGGTTCCGACCTGATGGGACCCGAGCCTTGGACCTATCGTGTTGCTGACATCAACCATCCATTGTGGAAGGACCTGAAGCGCTCAACAGGACTGGGCGACGACCGCATCATCACACTCGACGAGGGCTACACCATCTGTAACACCACTTCACAGTACGGCTTCTGGGGTGACTATCCTGACGAGAATGCTGTGGCTGCCAAGACTGGCGGTCGTGTCCTCGGTGGCGACGGCAATGTCTCTTCATGGGAGTTGAAGAATGCCGCAGGCAACTACGGTAAGGGAGGCATCGTCTGCTTCGGTACTGGTGTCTTCGACTGGAACTCTCCGACTCCTTACACCTCTGTATACCACGACAACATGGGTCAGATTATGCTCAACGCACTGGAGTACCTTGGTAAGTGAATAGAGAATAGTGAAAAGTGAATAGTGATAAAATATAAGGAATATTATGAAGACAATGATATATTCAGCAATCGCACTCATCCTGTCAGCCTCTGCGCTGACAGCATGCAGCAGCGACGACGGTGTGACGGGCGATCCCGCTCGCAACTGGGCAGGTACAACAAATGCGTTCACCCCCACTGACGAACAAGGCTTTGGCACCTACTACATGCCAGCTATCGGACGCGTCGGAGACCCCATGCCTTTCTACGATAAGAAGGCTGGCGACTTCAAGGTGCTCTACCTGCAGGAGTTCGACAATAATATGAGTCACCGCTTCCATCCCATCTGGGGCGTCTCTACCAAGGACGGCGCCAGCTACCAGTCACTGGGCGAAGTGCTGCCCTACGGTAGCAACGACTATGTGCAGGATGCTGCGCTGGGTACCGGCTGTGCCTACTACGACGAGGCAAACGGCCTGTACTACATCTACTATACCGGTCACAATGGCAACTGCCAGTATCGTGAGGTTGTCATGCGTGCCACCTCTACCGATTTCAAGACGTGGACAAAGGACGAGCTGTGGGCACTCAATGGTCCCGACTACGGCTATTCTGCCAACGACTTCCGCGACCCGCAAATCTTCGTGGCTGACGATGGACTCTACCGCATGGTGATCTCTACCTATCCCAAGAATGGTGGCGACCCGCAGTTTGCTGAGTTCAAGTCCAGCGACCTGAAGAACTGGGAACATGTCGGTCCCTTCAAGATGATCTGGGACCGCATGCTGGAGTGTCCCGACATCTTCAAGATGGGCAACTACTGGTATCTGGTCTACAGCCAGAGCTTCCGCGCCAGCTGGAGCCGCAAGGTGAAGTATATGTTCGCCGACAGCTGGGATGCGCTGAAGGACTGCTTCAACAACGGTCCCAAGTGGCCTGCCGATGGTCCGCTGTGGCGCGAGGGCAATCTCGATACCCGTGCCTTCTATGCAGGCAAGACAGCCTCTAACGGCACCGACCGCTTCATCTGGGGCTGGACACCATACCGCTCTGGTGCCGATATCCACGAGAAGAACATCAACGTGGGTGCTGGCGACGGCAATGAACCCAACTGGAGTGGTGCACTGGTATGCCACAAACTCATCCAGCATGCCGATGGTACGCTGTCGATGGGTGCCGTGCCCGCTATGGCTGCCAAGTATGGCAAGCCCCAGGAAGCCAAGGTGATGGCATCCAATGGCTACGACAATGGCAAGCTCAGCGGCAACGATGCCTATGTGCTCTACAGTCGTCTGGGCACCTGCAACCACATCTCGTTCAAGGTGACCACCTCCAACAACAGGGATAAGTTCGGTGTCTCCTTTGTACGCAGCACTGACCCCGACTACTACTATACGCTCGTTGTCAATCCCGAGGAGCAGGATGGGGATGATGAGAATATCCGTAAGGTAAACTTCGAACAGGAAGGCTATCGCATCGTAGAAGAGTGGAGCGAGGAAGAGCAGAAGATGGTGGAGAAGAAGGTCTATGGCAAGGGCTTCATCGAAGGTGCCGACGGCTATGGATTCTATCGTCCACCGCATCTATGGCATCCAGAAGAACTGCTGGAGCATCAACAACTATGGTGGCAACATCACCATTAGCGACTTGAAGATCAGTCAGCAGTAATCAAACATTAAGTGGAGGGGGAGCGTTTTTCTCCCTCCACTTGCTATCATTAAACAATCCAAAACTAAAAACTTATGAGAAAACTATTTTTACTCGGAATGTTGTTCGCTGCAACAACAGGTTTTTCGCAGATTGTCATCTGGAATGGCGAAGATAAAGAATCAGGTAGTGATGGCGGCTTTTGGGGTCGTGCCGATGCTACCGTCGTAGAAGAAGGTGGCAACAAATGCCTGAAGATAACGACTAAGGCAAACCCAAACCCCGGAGGCTGGGCTAATGAGCATTTCAATGCCCACCTGCCTTTCTCAGCCGATTTCAAAGGTTTGCGCCGCCTGTCATTCCGTATCAAGATGGAGCCTGGACACAATGTTCTTCTGAAGCTGAAGCATGGTTCAGCAGAGGCGCATCGCCTGTTCTATTATGGAGGAGGAAACACTTGGAAGAAGCTGAACTTTGAATTCAGCGTCGGTCCTAATAACGAAAATATTGAAGATAACCCTGACGACTGTTGGCTCGAGATTTGGCCGTTTGAAGACAATGAGGGCACCCATGCTGAAGGCAATGTAGGCAAGGTTATATACATCGACGACATCCAGTTGGAAGGTCCGATGGTGAATGGAAGTGCCATCCGTACGCTGGACGATAACGCTTTGACAGACCAGCAGGTTATTGTAACCGGTTCCTTAAGTAAGGGAGAGTATCAAGACACTTGGACGGGTGCTTGGCACAATGTAGCCTTCGACGACTACGAAACATTGACCAGCAAGATTTCTGCTGACGTATGCTTCCTGAACCTGACGGGTGCTGCTGTTGCCGACGGTGACGGCCCACAACTGCGTACCAAGAATCCCAACCTGCTGATTCTCTCTCCCACAGCTTTCTATGATACAGACAATGTCATCACATGGGATGCTGGCAACGACCGCAACAACACCCCGAAGATGGTGCTCACTGATGCCAACCCCTTCTATACATCGATTGACTTCCACGCCGACGCTGTCGAGGTGACACGCAACCTGAAGGCTGGCATCAACTCGCTCTGCCTGCCGTTCTATGTCGGTCAGGCTGAAATCAGCACCAACTGCAAGATTGCAACTTATAAGAATGGTACCACCTTTACCTTTGTTGATCATGCTGATGCTAACGTTCCTTTCCTGGCAACAGCCGTAAATGCTGATGCGGAGAAGCTGAACTTTACCGATAAGACGGTGGCTACTACTCCCGGCTCTCTCGGCACTACATTCGTAGGCGTCTATGCCCCTCAGAGTGCTAAGAACCTTTATGGCATCAATGGTGAAGGCAAACTGCAGAAGGGTGGCTCTGGTGCTACCATCAATAGCTTCCGCGCCTATCTGACCGATGTAAGTGGAGCCCGCGAGATTAACTTTGAAGATGAGACGACAGGATTAACCGATGTAAGCAGTAAGACGTCTGATGGCAGAGGTGAATGCTTCAACCTCGCAGGTCAGCGTGTTGCTCAGCCCACTAAGGGCCTCTACATTGTCAATGGTCGTAAAGTAGTTATTAAATAATAGGGAGGATACCACAATGAAAAAGACTTATAGCAATCCCCAGATAGAGGTAATCACCATGGCGACCCGCCAGATGTTAGCCAGCTCTGTTGAAGTACAGGTAGTAGAAGGTGAGTTCGATGGCAACTTCAACTCACCAGAATTTGACCTCCTCTTTGATGAAGAATGGAATGACAATGAGGAACTAAGTGGCTTCTAAATCCTCATGCATGAAACGTACAATCATGAATAATCGTTCATTGTAGCTGAAAAATGTTACATTGAACGATTTTTTTTATTCTATGTAACATACCTTATAGTATATAATAGGCAGATAGTATAACTTTGCAGCAACAAAACAATATTAACTCTAAAACAACAACGCTTATGAAAAAAGTATTTTTACTCATGTGCCTCATGGCAACCACAGTTATCGCTTCAGCAACCGACGTTTGGGAAGGAGAGCACGCTGTTAACTGGGATAATACCCTGCAAATCGAAAAGGGTAAGTTTACAGATATGAAGGTTGGCGACAAACTCGTCATTGAGTTTAAGGACGCTACAGGCGAGGTTATCGAGCTACATAGCAACGCAGGAATGCTCCCCGGCACACGCTTTGAACATCACATTTTCTCCGACCAGAACGGTGTTGAGGTCTTCGCTACCCCTGCAATGCTCGCATCCCTGAAGGAGTATGGCCTTGAGGTCTGCGGTGTCGGCTTCACCGCTACCAAGATATGGTATGGCGACGGTAAGGACAATGTCGATGAGAACACGGTCTGGACAGGCTATTTCTGGATGGACGATTGGAGCACGCTGGAGATTACAAAGAACTGCTTCGCTGGCGTCGACTGGAGCAAGGTCAAGGCTATCCGCTTCTATTCTGAGGCCAACCGTACCGACTACGTCATCAATGTTCTGACCAAGTGGGGCGAAGGTGGCAAACTGGGCGATCAGACCACGATGACTATGACCAACGAGTATGCAGAGCTCAATGTAGAGACTATCGATATGACAGCAGCCCTTGCTGATGTTGACCGCCTTATGATTCAGTGCAACAAGGAGGCTGGCGATGCTTTCAACTTTACAGCCGTCGTGCTCGTTAAGGATGGTGGCGCTGGCATTGCTGCCGTTGCCAAGAGCCAAGAGCAAACTGCCAACAGCCAGTACTTCAACCTCGCTGGTCAGCGTGTTGCTCAGCCCACCCATGGCCTGTATATCGTCAATGGAAAGAAAGTTTTAGTTAAATAGTTAGGAAAGGTAAGTAGTTTTTTTGATGTTAAATTAGTTGAATGGTTAGTGTGCCGCCCGCAGTCTACACAGACTGCGGGCGGTTTCCTTATTGTCGCTGAAATCATAGTGCCTATCCCTTCGGTGACATTCCGTCAACAAGCAATCAGCCTTATTTTCCGCCTGTTACCCTCTGGCCTTACTGCAAAGTGCAGCCAGTAGGTGCCCCTGGCGTTACGCTCTATCAGCAACTCGTCGAAGTCCTCTTGCGACTCGTCGCTGATGTCCAGCAGGATGACGGCATAGCGCAGCAACTGTTCCATACCTAATACGCGGATGTCTACGGCACAACCCGTCAGGTGGTTCGACGTCGCTACACCACCCACCGCCTTGTTCACTTGAGGGCTGCGATAGCCACTATTGATGATTACAGGGTCATCGCCATCACCATAGCGGGTGTTCCACTCTGAGCGTAGCATCTCCAACCACCCACTAAGGCGTTTTAAATTCTCTATGGCTGCATGACTGGGTATATTCCCGTCCGCAGTCCTCACACTTGTTTTGCAGAGCTCAGCGAGCTTAAAATGCTCGCTGAGTCTGACTTCTTGATTGATTGTTACGTTAGTCATGTCAAATCATTATTTCCTTTATTATCTTCTTATATTTTCCTTTCTTTACACGCTCTGTAAAGCCATGCGCTACCCATCGTTGACACTGCTTTAAAGCAGCAAACTGTTCTAAGTCCAGCAACTGCTGTACATCCTTCGCAGTGAAGATTTCTGGCAGGTCACGATAAGCATCTGCATTCTTCGAGTTCTTTCTGCGTGGCACATATTCGCGCTCTGCATTGTCCCAAGAGTCCTGCAACATCTGGCCAAAGAAGTAATCCTGAAACCATATCACAGCATCGTATATCAGCGTAGAGAACTTGAGGTCGTCGTCAGTGACTTCCAGCTTACCCGTCTTCTTGAACTCGTTGTATTGGCGGGCTACAATACGAGGAATGGTGAACCATGTGGCGTAGAAAACAGCACGTTTTCTGAGGTAGTCCAGCACTAGGTCGTTGGCAGCCTCTGCCTCTTGTGCGGATAGCTCACAGAGGTCGTAGACGTGGTCTACCAGTCGTTGCAGTGGCAGCTCACCATGCAGCTGTTCCATCTTGAAGCCCCACGTCTTCAGTTCCTCGTTGGTCTTCCAGTCCACCACATTTCTTCGTACCATCTTGAAGTTGGCGCGTTCCATCTGGAAGATGGCGACACGGCTACACAAGCCATCGTTGATGTTACGCAAAGTGAATTTCTTGTGCAAGCTGACATTGGTACCCGTTGTTACGCTGTTCCAGAACACGGGCAGGATGTCGTTGATGCTGTCGCCATTGGCATAGTCCACACCTGACAGTTCGTTGTGAAATGCCTTTAGTTCCAGGTCGTGCTTGCCTATCCATGCACCACCGCTTTGTGCTGAGATGCTGGAGTCCAGCTCCGAGTCGAACATATACAGGTGCAGCGGTAGCTGTTCACCGTCGACTATCTCCTTGGCCCTTTTCAAACGACGGAAGAAGATGTTGTTCGACGTCTTCGTAGGCAGATAGCGTATCATGCCTTCAGGCTCCACCAGTGCGTCTTGCTTCTGCGCCTTCGACGAGGTGCCACGCTTTTTCTGCTCTTGCTTGTAGCGCGTCTCTGCCAGACGTACCTCTTCGTCCTGTGCCCGCATGGAACACATAATCTGGTCGTCCAGATGCTTGGCAAACGACTTACCGCTTGCAGGGTGTCCGATAATCAGCACTTGCGGGTTCATGCGTTGCATGCCACCATCAAAATGCTTGTACCAACAGCGGGTCATCAGCGTGCAGTACATCGCACCCGAGGCAAACACAGCACCCAGCCAGTTAGCTCTGCTCACTCCCTTGCAGGCTTCGGCATAAGGGGCGCAAAGGAGAGGTTCCAGCCTTTCAGCGAACTGTTCGTAAGGAACTTCAACTGTTCCCACAGACTTTGCAGCTGCAGGGGTGTTGCTGCCATGAATACCCACACTTTCAAGCACCCCTTGCATCCTTTTGGGGATGTCTTTGTAGAGCTTTCGCTCACAAGCCGTATGAGCAATGTCGCTGACTTCTTTGTCGCCCCGTTCCTTGATGACGTCCTGCACAAATCCGCACAGTCTAAGCACCCTGTCGACCATGTCCGGCTGGTTGTCGCAGATATACCTGAGGTCGAGAGCCATTTGCAGCATTGTTCGGTGGCGATCTCCAGCGGCGGGAGCACCACCTTGTGCGGCCTGCCACGCTTCACAGATTTTGGCGTATTCGACGCCGTGGTAGAGGCCTCTCTCTCCGCCTTCTCCAATTGGAGAGGGGACTTCTGATTCGTCGTTTCTTTCATCATTATTTGTTTTTTGTGTTAGTTCTTCGAAGCTGTGCGTCTTTTGCGTTGGTTCAGTACGACCACTACGATAAGCCTCGCAATAAGTTTTATCAAACTCATCATTGTAATAGTTTATCAGTTCATTTTCATTGAGGTAATATACATCCTCCCGCATAGGAGCATAAGAGATTCTTGACGCATCGATGCAGCTGGCATCAGCCTTTACACCCAGAGCCTTGGCCAGTTCTATCTGGTTGTCGGCAATGTTGCCGACCTCCACTTTGGCCTTGCAGACTAGTCGCAGCCCCTTGCCTGATGATGTCAAGTGGGCAAATACCACCTCCCAAGGGAATCCCTCTGCTTGTGTCTGCTCGAATATTTCACGCGGATTGTCCACATGGTCAACATCAAACATAAACAAGCCACTTAGGTGTATTCCTGTCAACACCCTGCGCTTCATCGAGCGCGACGGGTCTTTCTTCAGCGGTGTCTCGTCGAAGTCACGAGCTCCGAATATCAGTGGCGGCAGACTCTCCTTCAGTGCTGTAGCCCAGCGTGTCAGTTTCTCCTCGTCCGTCAGCTGTTTGAACGCCTCGCCCACCTTCTTCTTTGCTGCTTCCTTCAAGCAGAATTTCTGGTAGTCTGAGTTCGATGCCCATTGTTTGATGGCTTCTGGCTGTCTGACGCTGCGAATGGTCTCTATCTTCCATTTCACCCTGGGCGAGTCCAGCACCTCGTTAAGTTTCTCCAGTGTGCCTGGCACAGCTGGAGAAATAAATTGATTATCTTGTATGCAAAACATAATATCTCATTGTCTCATTTTCTCCATTTCTCAATTCGAATTATGTTTTAGCAGAATTCGATGATTTCCCTCTCAATCAGTGCCTCCTTGGCCTCATGTGTATGCTCCTCGAGCAATCCCAACACTCTTGCCGTACCCACTTCCTGGGGGAACGACCCGTACACCTTGATACGCTCTGTCGATTCCTTTACCCAGCCCCATGGCAGCTTCTTTATCAGTTTATCCTTGACGTGCGCTCTCTCCTTGCGGTTAAACGCATTAAAACTCTTCTCACCTGTCCACTTGTCATAGCCAAGTGTACCTTCTATCCTCTTGCCCGTTAGCATGCGGGCCCATGTCTCTTCAGAGATCTTAACTTTAATAATCATGTCGTCTCGAGTTTTTGCTGAGGTTCACGATGAGAAAGGGCCCTACATCCATACTGGATGCTCAATTGATTCCCTCCGCTTCGCTCAAGATTTAATAATTTCTCATTTTTTCATTCTTTCCATTTTTACATTGCAACATCAAATGCTTTTGATGTTGCTAACGTACGCTTTGTTTTCGTAGCGAGTCTGTCCCTGCTGGTCTTGCCAGTCACGAACACTCATCGAGAGTTGAACGCGAACAAAGTCGCCTTCATTCAGATGTCCCACAAGCGAGCGGGCGTAGTCGCCTGTCGCCTCTGCAAACAGAGTGTCTATGCCGTCCGTGAGCACCATGCCCATGCTGGTAAACACCCTTGATTGACCTTGCTGGTCGTTGTACTGTCTATCCTGGATAGCCAGCAACTTTTGAATCTTCATTGTTTTTTCCATGATTGTTTTTGTTTTAAAATTATTAATGTCAGTTATTCACTTGTGCTTTTGCTATTTCCATTTCGTCACCCCATTTTTCCAGCACATACTCCAGTACCTCTCTTGTACCAGCTTCTCCGAAGTAGTGCACCTCCTCCATGAAACTTACAGAAATACAGCCTTTCCATGAGGTCATTGCAACAGGATAACGCAATGGAAACAGTTTTAGCAGTTCTTGATTCCACCCTGATGGCTCCCTGTCGTCATGGTCGATGTGCAACTGTCCATGGTCGATGTGAGATGCCGCTGTCTTCCCAAATTTAATTAGCAAACAAATCATGTTTGTTGGGTCTTTCAGGGTCTTTTCTACCAATTTCTTGATAGCTTCTTTTTTTTCTTCCATAATTGTTTTGATTTAATTATTAATAATGTTTATATAGGGGATAAAACCTTTTTCAAAAAAGAACAGCCGTACTATCACAGCAGGGCTGGTTGCGGCAGTCCGCTGACTACCTAATGAGTAAACTAAAAAAGAAAAATTAGTAATTGACTAAAAAACAGCAAAATGATTTGTATGTCTCAATATGTCAAAGATCGTTTTAGCGAGTGAAGAGCCAAACTTGTTTGAACTCTTCCGAGCGCCTAAGATTTTCGAGGCAAAGCCTCAATGATCACTTGTCTTCAGGGCTTTTGTCCTTTCGACGATGCAAAGATAAAAAGAAAACGCTACGCCCTGGGTGGGTGTAGCGTTTTGTAAACGATTTGTAAATGATTTGTGAACGAAGCCTCTATTCTTGAGCTTTATTCAGTGCAATTTCCAATGCCATAGCAGTATCCCGACACTTAACGAAAAGCGTTCGTTCTTGGTCGTTAATCTTCATATTTGGCCACTGCTCATAGCCAGCCTTTACGAAATTCCAGTTAGAGAACATACGGATATTATCAAATTTCACTTCTCTATATAGCGTATCTCTATATGGCAGCTGTTTCAGCTTTTCGCAACATATCTTCAAATCCAACGGATAGCCACAGCGAGCACTGGCATAGCAGCACACGCCCAGCCAACTCTGATAATCATTAAGCTCCTTTCCTTCTCCACAAATACTGCCGATGGCATCTGCCAACTGTTGGTCGGTGGGATAGTTTGCGCAGGGTGGCGGTGGTAGCATTGCCCTGTTTTTCTCACGCAGCAGAAA
>OMQN01000095.1 GCA_900313235.1 uncultured Prevotellaceae bacterium
TGAAGAAATGTTGGAGTTAGAGACACGCTTCAGTTCTTCGGCATTCACGATAGATACAGAACCTGTCAGGTCTGCCTTCTTCTGAGTACCGTAACCGACAACGACCACCTGCTCCAGCATGTTGGTGTCGTCTGCCAGTTGAATAGTTTCAAGGTTTGCGCGCCCGCGTACGGCAATTTCGCGATCCTTGTAGCCTACGTAGCTAAAGACAAGAACGCCGTCAGAAGCGACATCGATGGTAAAGTTACCGTCAAAATCAGTAACAACACCAAGTTTCGCGTTCTTTACCTTGACGGTAGCACCAATGAGTGGCTGTCCGTCTTGATCCACAACCTGACCACTCACCTTGATGGTCTTCGATTGTGTCACTGATGCCATAGCCTGAGAAGGGAAGGTTACAAGACCTCCAGCAATACCTGCCATGAACATCATCGAGAATAACATTTTCTTTCTCATGTGTAACGTTTTTAGGTTATGTTAAATTGTTGTGTAATTGAATTTCAACTGCAAAAATACAACTCTTGATATAAATCAAGGTGGACAAAATAACAATAAAGGTGGACAAAACCGTCCACCTTGTATTTTGTCTACCTAGAAACCTTATACGTACTCGGAGAAGTGCCGTATAAAGAGGTGAAACAGCGGGTGAAATATTTGGGATCGTTAAAGCCAACCTTGTAAGCGATTTCCATAATATTACGGTTGGCATAGTTCTCAAGAATCAGTTCGCGGGCAATGCTCAGACGGTAGTTTCGGATAAACTGACTGGTACTTTGACCTGTCTCCTCCTTGATACGTTTAGCCAGCAGGCTCTTACTCATGCCGATGGCATCAGCAAACTCGGAAATATCAAACTGGCTATCCATGTAGTGGTGCTCCAGGATGTCGGTGGCACGTTCCATGAAACTCTTGGCAGGCTGCGTCTGCTGCTTGTCGGTTTCCACGCTGCGCTGTCGACTCTCCTTTAAGCGTTCATGGTGGTGCAGAATGTTCTGGATACGCACCTGCAGTGCTTCCGGAGCGTCAGAGTCCTCCAACACCTTCTTGATAGGTATCAGCAGCTTCTCGGCTTCCTGTCGGCGGAGCGTTTCTACACGTTTCTTATAGAGATGGAGGGTAACAACCACCGTCACGATGGAACACAACAGCAAGAACCACCAGCTCTTCCAGAAATAAGGGGTAATGACAATCTCGATACTGATGGTCTGCCCATCTTCTCCTACATCCTTGATATTCTTTACCTCGAAGACGTAGGTGCCAGGTTTCAGACTGGTAAACCTCACTGTATGTTCACCGGGCTTCAGTGCTATCCACTCGTCCTCAAAACCTTTCAGCCTGTAGATGTATTGTTGCTTCTTGCTGGCATAGCTCAGCGTAGAGAAACTCAGCGAGAACGACTTGTTGGACTCATGCAGTCTGATTCTCTTGGCTGATGAGATATCGAGGTCAAGAAAAGAACTGTTGGATGACGTCACCTCCTGGTTGTCGACCATCAGTCCTGTAAACAGCAGGTGTTCAGGATGTGAGTCGTCAATATTCTCGCCGTGAATTTCAGTGAGTCCCTTCGTACTTCCCAGGTACACAGTGCCGTCAGGACTCTTCACGGCAGAATTCCAATAGAAGCGCTGGCATAGCAATCCGTCATGCTCACCATAATTAACAAAGGTATGTTGGTTGGGATCGTAGACAGACAGTCCGTTATTGGTTGTAATCCATAGTCGTCCCTGGTTGTCTTCCACAACACCCTTTACGGAGTTGTTGACCAATCCGTCGTCGACCGTCAGTACCTTGAACGACTCCTTACCCTTGGGACCTACCACGCGGCGGTATAGACCATAGCCGTCGCTGCCCAGCCATAAGGTTCCATCTTTAGCTTGGCAGATACTTGTAATACGGTCAATGACAGGCGATTGTGGTTTGTCGAGTTTATGGCGCAGATGGCGATAACTGAAGTTACCCCTTCCTTTCTTTCCTGAGCGCAGGTTGATGTCGCAAACTCCCGTGATACTGCCTATCCACAAATGACCTGAGCGGTCGATACAGCTGCCGATACATCCTCTGATGCTTCGGTTGCCAGGGAACGGGTCTTCTATTTTGCCAGACTGCAAGTCATACAGGAAGATGCCGTCGTTGGAACCAATCCATAGCGCATCGTTATAGGAGTCGTATGCCAAGATACCAATATAGCGGGTCTCGTCCTGTATGTCGGCAGGAAGCACCAGCGGCTCTGGCTGACTGTTGCCTTTCATAGCGATAGAACAGACACCCCCACCCCAGGTACCAATCCATAGACGCCCATGATTGTCTGGAGCCAGCACGGATACGGAGTTGTGTGACAAGGGAGAGTTGGCAGTAGTCCAATGTTGGAAGAGGTCGCCTTGATCGCTCTTGACGCGCCTGCTGAGTCCTCCTTCCACATTACCCACCCACAGACTGCCATCGGCAGCGGCATACATAGCATTCACGGGGTTTGGCGACAAAGACTGCGGACGATTGGCCTGATGGACGTAGTTCTGCAGCAGCAGCGGTTTGGGCGAGAGACGTACAACACCAGCCGTCTCAGTACCTATCCACAGCTGTCCTTCATAGTTGAGCAGACAGCGGACGAAATCACTTGGCAGTGGATAGTCTGTTGTCAAGGAGTTCCACCGGAGGAACATAGAACGGCTGGCGTCGTACACGCAGATTCCTTTCAACGTACCCACCAGCAAGAATCCGTCAGCGGTCAGCGCCAGCGAAGTGGCGTGATTGTGCGATAAAGAATGCTCGTCAGCAGTGTGGACGAAAGAACGCAGCGTATGGTCATAGATGTTGTACTCATAGAGTCCCTGACTGGTGGCAATCCACACATTGCTGCCCTGGCGCAGTATATCTGTAACGAACAGTCCCTTGAGCGACTGCAGGGCCGTGTGTATAGGCGACATCTTCAGATTCTTGCCTGCTACGGACAGTCGCGAGAGTCCCAAGATGGTGGAAACCCACACATGACCATTGTTGTCCACATCGCTGATGGTGATATCGGGCGTGTTGCCTTGGTAGTGACACCGGCTGACACCAGACACGTTACCTTCTTGGTCGAACTCATAGCGGTAGATGGTGTCGCGCGCCACCTGCCACATGGCACCTTTTGAGTCGCAATACACCTTCACCGTCGCCTGCAGGAGCAAGTTGCCGATGTTCTTCTTGCCAAACGAGGGAGTCACACGACGCATGGTATTCAGGTCAATAACAACGGTACCTTCGTCGTAGGCTATCCATAATCGGCGGTGGTGGTCTTCTGCAAAGCCCAGACAGGAGCGACTGTCGCTCTGGTGCGGAGACTTAAAGGTATAGCCGTCGTAGCGCACTGCACCGCCTCCATAGCACGACACCCATACAAACCCCTGACTGTCAACGAATATCTGGTTGACATGGTCGTGAGGCAGTCCGCTGTTCAAGTTCAGACACGACATATTATAGCGTTCAAGCAAGGTGCTTGAAAACTGAGCTCTGACAGCTGTAGACAGTGTCTGGAGGATAAGTGCTATCAATAAGACTCGCATATTCGACGCCAAAGATACGAAGAAAATGCTTAATTGTCAAGTCTTGACGATGTTAAATTTATTTAATTGTAACGATTTCCACTTGCAAATCCCTGCAAATCCTATCAAAACTTTTTATCTTTGCACACATGAAGCAATATATGATGAAAGAAAGATACATACTGCTACCCCTACTCTTTCTGCTGTTGCCGTTGACCGTCAGTGCGCAAAAAAACAAGTTGTCGCTATGGCTGAGACAGCAGGTGGAGCTTAGCGCCGACCAGTCTGTGCCCATGCGCCGTAGCGGCGAGGAACTGGAGCCTGACAAGTTGACGACTGTCTTCGTGCGTACCAGTGAGACGCTGACGCCAGAGATGCTGCAGGAGTATGGTGGCACCATCTATGCCCAGTTGGGCGACATCAGCATCATTACCATTCCTATGTCGCAGATTGACAAACTCATTGAGAGTCCCTCCGTGCTGCGTGTGGAGGCCAACCGACGGGCGGACGTGACGCTCGACACGGTGGTGCAGGTCAACAACATTCTGCCTGTCTACACCGCTACCGACCAGCATGCTGCCTTCACGGGCAATGGTGTCGTCGTGGGGGTGATGGATGTGGGCTTCGACCTCACCCACCCCACCTATTATAATAATGTGTCGCGCAGCACATATCGCATCAAGGCCTTTTGGGACCAGTTGGCCAAGCGCGAGGGCGGTGCAACGGATAAACTGCCTGTAGGCTGCGAATATCTCACCACTGACGACATCCTGGCGCTCGGGTGTGCAACTGACGGCAAGAAGCAGGGGCACGGCACCCATACCTCGGGGGTTGCGGCAGGCAGCGGCTACAACACTCCTTACCGTGGTGTGGCTTATGAGAGTGACCTGTGTCTGGTGGCCAATGCGGTAGGTAGCGACATGGAGTTTATCGACCCGCAGGACATCAACCTCTATACCTCAGCAACGGATGCCTTGGGGTTCAAATATCTCTTTGACTATGCCGAGCAGCAGGGCAAACCTTGTGTGGCATCGTTCAGCGAGGGCTACACGCCCTATATGGATGATGACGACCTGTTGTATAACGACTTCCTGGAACGGCTCATCGGACCTGGGCGCATCCTGGTGGTGTCGGCAGGCAACGAGAGTCGCAAGCTGACCTACATCGACAAGCCCGCTGGTACGGCTGAAGCTGGCGCCTTCCTCAGCACGAGCAGCAAGTCGCCGCTCTACCGCATCAAGAGCGATGGCTCTGTGACCTTGTCGTTGTCTGCCTACAAGAATAGCAGCACCCCCACGCATCAGTTGTTGATAGCAGCAGATGACGAGCGCTGGAGCGGCACCCTCATAGACACGCTCTTCATCGACAGCGACACGTTGGCAGTGGTCATCAACACCTATCCATCGGCTTTCGACCAGCAGGGTGTCATCGCGATGGTACAGATGCACGCCAACAAGGCCATATCGCAGTTGCCTCCCATCGCCATCGTCATTGGCGGTCAGCAGCAGGCAGCAGTGATTGGCTCGTCGTCCGACGCACTGACCAATCTGGATACTGACACGCAGTGGAACGATGCTACTGTCAGTCACAACATCCTTGGACCTGGCTGTCTGAAGGCACCCATCACGGTAGGGTCGACGACTCACCGCATCTGGTTTAAGAATGCTGAGGGCCTTTGGAACAAGAATGTCTACGCCAATGAGGAGGCAGGACGGTGGAGTCCCTTCTCGTCTGTCGGTCCTACGCTTGACGGACGCATCAAACCCGACGTGGTGGCACCAGGAAGAAACGTTATCGCATCCTACAACAGCTACTATCTGGAGGAACATCCCACAGCCGTCAAGAACGATGTGGCGTATGTCGAAGTCGACGGGCGCACTTATCCTTGGCGCATCGACTCGGGCACGTCGATGTCGTGTCCGGTAGTTGCAGGTGTTATTGCCTTGTGGCTACAGGCCAAACCCGACCTGACGCGCGACGACATCATGGGGGTTCTGCAGCGCACCTGTCGCCATCCGGAGGAAGACATGGACTATCCCAACAACTATTACGGTTATGGTGAGATTGATGCCTACCGTGGACTGCTGGACATTCTGGGCGTTACAGCCATCAAGGAGGTCAGTCAGCACGAGCCTCACGACGCTCGCATCTGGATTGACGATGGCCTGTTGCACATTGCTTTTGACCAGGTGCCTACTCAGCCTGTTAACGTCACCATCTACACTACGGGGGGAGCACGTGTCTTCCAGACCACCATCAGCACCCGGCAGTCGGACGTCACTCTACCCTTGTCCACGCTCAGCAGCGGCATCTATGTGGTACAGTTGGGAACGATGGGGTCAGCACTGATTAGAAAATAACCACGAAGATATTTGGACAAGTCAGGAATAATCCGTATTTTTGTACGCAGAAATGGAAACAAACAAAGAGCAACTACGACAGAGGATGAAGGGCTCACCACGCCTGAAGCGATTCTTGGACTACCTCATCATGAACCAGCGCGACGCACGTCCACGATGGTACGTGCGACTGTTGGCACCGCTCTACCAGCATCGTGGCTGGGGTTCAAAAATCTACTGGAGCGTACGCCTGGACACACCGCCTTATCGCCGCTTCTGGCTGGGCAAGCGTAGCGTCGTCGAGTCGTACTGTTGCATCAACAATGCCGTGGGCGACGTCACTATTGGCGACCATACGCGCATTGGCATCCACTGCACTGTCATTGGTCCTGTATGCATCGGCAACCACGTCAATCTCGCACAGAGCATCACGGTGACGGCCCTCAACCACAACTTCAGCGACACCACCCAACGTATTGACGAACAGGGCGTCAGTACACAACCGGTAGTCATTGGCGACGATGTGTGGATTGGTGCCAATGCCGTCATCCTGCCTGGCGTCACCATCGGTCGCCACTGCGTCATAGCGGCAGGCGCTGTCGTCACCAAGGACGTGCCTGACAATACGCTTGTTGGTGGAGTACCTGCCAAAGTCATCAAATCGCTAACAGCTAACAGCTAATAGCTAACAGCCAGCAGCCATGAAAATAGGAATCGAGGCCCAGCGCATTTTCCGGAAGAACAAGCACGGCATGGACTATGTCGTCTTGCAGGAAATCAAGGAACTGCAACAGATGCAGACTGACGACGAGTTCTTCGTCTTCGTCAAACCTGGTGAGGACCGTTGTGTGGAGGATTCCGCCAACGTCCACATTGTCGAACTGCACTGTCCCTCCTACCCGCTCTGGGAACAGTGGGCACTGCCCCGTGCTGCCAAGAAGTATGGCGTGGAGCTGCTCCATTGCACCAGCAATACGGCACCCATCTGGTGCGACATTCCACTGGTGCTCACCCTTCACGACATCATCTTCCTGGAGCCGCGCGACAAAACCAACAAGTCGCTCTATCAGAATATGGGGTGGTTCTATCGCCGTCTCGTCGTACCGCGCATCCTCCCCAAGTGTCGGCGCATCATAACAGTCTCCAACTTCGAGAAAGACAACATCGTTCGCAAACTCGGCATCCCCGAAGAGCGCATGGCGATGATATACAATGGCTACAACGACTGGTTTCGCCCTCAGCCCTCAGCCCTCAACCATCAGACATCCACAGATGCCGCTCCTTTCTTCTTCCTCGGCAATACGGACCCGAAAAAGAATACGGAACGTACGCTGGTGGCCTATGGCCGCTACCTGGAACAGTCTGCTGTCAAGCGTCGTCTGCTGATGGCTGACCTCGACAGAGACTACCTCAACGACATCGTGCATCGCAACCACATCGAACATATCCTGCCCATGCTCGATATGCCTGGGTATATTCCCAACAGCCAACTGCCCACCATTTACAACAACGCCTTTGCCTTCCTCTACACCTCACTGCGCGAGAGTTTCGGCATACCACTGTTGGAGGCTATGGCCTGCGGTACTCCCGTGATTACCAGCAACACGTCATCAATGCCCGAGATTGGTGGACCTGATGCCATCCTCGTCAATCCCGAGAGCAGCGACGAGATAGCACAGATGATGCTGCGCCTGGAGAAAGACGCTGCATTCTACGAAAAACAAAAGCAAGTGGGATTGGAGCGCGCCCGACTCTTCTCGTGGCGCAAGACGGCAGAGCAACTCTATCAGTTATATCACTCCATCAAATAAGTCCAACGACAGGTCCTGCTCTGCCGCCTGCGGTTCTTCGCTGACGACGACCTCGTCGCGAAACTGCAGCATCAGCTGCTGGGCATCTTTGAAGTGAACCCCAAAGTTTGGACAGATTAAACACTATTGCCCATATGGAATTGAGTCCGGTACTGTACTGGACTCATTCCTTTTAGTCTGAGTTTT
>OMQN01000104.1 GCA_900313235.1 uncultured Prevotellaceae bacterium
CGGTAGACGCTATCGCCGTGGAAGTTCTCCTTCTGGCTCTCCAGGAACCAGTGGTAGTCGGTCTTGTCAAGGTCCTCCAGATTCTTGCCAGCCAGTGTCGACTCATGAGACTTACGCCAGGCAGCAGCACCACCGCCACCGGGTTCCTGGGCAATGGTCAGTGCGATACGCTCGTCGAAGGCACCACAGTAGAGGGCCATCTTGCCGGCATACGAACATCCTGTCACGCCAATGCGCTTGACATCTATCTTAGTTACCTCCGGTCCTAACTGCTGCAGACCGTCAATCAGGCGACTCATGCCCCACGCCCACTCACTATAGGCACCATTGTCCTTCAGGTCGGGATAGAGACGGTCGAAGTGGTGCTCTCCCCTGTCGTGATGGCGACCAAACTGTTTGTAGTCGTTGACCTGTGCTGAAGAGAAGGTCGTGGTAGCAATGGGACGGTCTTCAAAGAGTTGGCGAGGAATGGCAATCATGTCCGTGCCAATCATCAAGGCATAAGGGGCCTCTCCTACCTTGGGATAGCGGATGACGGACCTCAGCGTCAGCGTCTCCTGACCAACAGTCACATTGACAATCAGCGTATCGCCATCCATACGGGCCTTTACCTGACTGGCCTCCACGGTGGGTTTGGTACCAATGCCATAGTGCTGGATCATATGACCGATATCACTGCGTCGCTTTGTCCAGTCACTGAAAGAGGTGACTCCCTCCAAGGCGTCTGGCAGTTCGCGGAGAACAGGCAACTGGTCAGCTGCCGGCATCGTAGGTGCCGCATAGTGAGAGCCTGTACGTTCTACGGCATACACCATGGGGATGACCGGCTTCTGCGACCATCCAGCTACAAATAAGACGGATAATAATGTGGTTGATAATAGTTTTTTCATGATCATCATATTTTAGTAACAGAATAGGTAGTCGTTTACTTTAACTTTTGGAAGAGCTTGTTCTTTTCCAATGTCCAGTCTTTGCGCTGCAGTAGTTCTGGTTTCTTGCCAACAAACATTTTTGCTGCATTCTTGTCGCCCTTCAGCTGCCAATTCAGCCAAGCTAAAGCAGGAATAGTGAACTCGCCGCCATGTGCCTCACGATAGGTACCACCATGACCTACAGGGAAGTTGATGGCGCAAGCAGGTACATGGCTGATACGCTTGAAATCGTCCATACCATTACCATAGGCAATATCTTCCGGGCCACCGAGCATATACATAATAGGCGTGTGCAGTTCCTTCAGTTTCTCCTTAGGAGGCATCGGCATTCCACCGACAGCCTGTCCGGCATTCTGTTGGTTGAAGAGTCCGCTATTACATATCATAATCGTCTTGATACGAGGATCAGCACAGTTGAAGAGTGTCTGTAGTCCACCACACGACATACCAGCTACACAGATATTCTTCACATCGAGTTTCTGATAATAGGGAGACTGTGGGTCCGCATTTTGTGCAAAAGCCCAATCGATGCTTTCTATCTGTTGCTCTGAACGTGACATCGGACCTTTATACCACTCGTCAGTCATAGGAATATTACCAGTTGCCAAAACAATGAAACCATGTGAAGCTATCTCGTTCAAGAAATTCATATGTTCCCAAGGTGAATTGGCACAAGCACCATTACCCCACACCAGAATAGGCAGAGGGTTCTTTGCGCTAAACTTAGTCAAGTCCTGAGGCACAAAGACGGTATGCTCCTTCAGTCCCTGCTCTTCTTTCATGATGGCTTTAAACAGTCCTGTTCCGCCATTCTCCACAATACGGCTTTGTGGCTTATGACAACAGCCGCCTTTACAATCTTCACCCTTACGAACACAGTTCAAGAAACAGACCATCTTCTTCAGGTTCTCTTCTGTATACATGGCAGGACCACCGTGACTACCCTCTGCAGGGAAAGTCGCTTCCGTCTTCACACCTGCAGCCTTCAGCAACTCATAAAATTTCTTTCCCTGGCAGCAAGGTACGACATTGTCTTTCTCGCCATGGAATATGATAATCGGTGGATTCTGTTTGTTCACATACTGAGTAGCACTGAGACTAAGGTACTTATCCGGTTCCTTGTCAAGTTTGGCATTCAACAGCACATCCTCGGGGGAGTTCTCACCCATCGTCATGTGCTTACCACAGTCCATCGCCGTCAAGTCAACAGGACCAGACCAGTCACAGGCAGCATTCACCACGCTGCTCTCGTTGGTATAGTTGCCGACGGTACCTTCTAAGTCAATGTCAACAGTACCTACCTTGGTCTGTTTCGTTCCACTGGTTGTAGCCGTAATAGATGCCAGATGACCGCCAGAAGAGAATCCACTGGTAGCAATGAATGAGGTGTCGAACTTATATTTCTTAGCCTCACCACGTACAAAGCGCACCACGGCACGGATGTCGTGAATCTGTGCAGGCCACTTTGCATCCATGCTGGAACGGTGGTTGGGACATACCACCGCATAGCCTGCATCCAATAGTGACTTCACAATAGTGCCGAGATCAGCCATCCCTTTGCTACTGTTCGAGAACCACGCACTGCCATAGATATGGATTACGACAGGATAGCTTGCTTTCTCTTGTTTGGGAAGATAGATGTCACAAGTGTGATACGCCTTATCATCACCAGCATAGTTTACGTCCTTCCACTGCTGACTTGTCTCAAGGTTTACTTGCGGTGCCTGGAAGCCACCAAAACCTCCTGCCGGCTGTGCCTGACAGTTGGCTGTGAATAGCCAGCCACTAATGGCTAGCCACATAAGCATCATAGATAACTTTTTCATCATATTAGTTGTTAGTATTACTTATTAAGTTGACGGACATATTTCACGGGGTCTCCACCATTACGTTTCAACACATCAGCAAAGTCTTGGGGCTTGATAGCAACAGGACCACGCATGAATTCCGGAATATTATAGCACTTCATGAACTGGCGGTGATAACCAGGGTCTGCCTGTGGTAACTCAAAAGGTTTAGACCACTTGCCATTCTTATCAAGATGAGCAAAGAACGGACGTGTATAAGTGCCATCGTCACGGCGACTGCTATAGACCACCCAGCGGCCGTTGCTTGACCATGAGTGGTAGCTCTCCGTATCGGGTGAGTTGATTTTCTCTATGGGCTTAGCCTCTCCTGTCTGCAGGTCAATCATCCACAGGTCAGCATCATGGTGCCATATATGGAATACACCATATTCACCCATTGTGAACATCAGGTAACGACCATCAGGTGAGATACGAGGCAGCGTAGCACTCATGCCCATGCTGTCGGCAGCGAGAACAAGTTCTCGAGGACCAAACTGCATAGTTTCAGGATTGAAACTTTTCCGGTAGATATTATACTTAACATCCTTGGGACGTCTTGTAACCTCTGCATTCACTGTTGAAGTAGGACTGCTCATTTCTATGTGAGCACTGCAATAATAAAGTGTCTTTCCGTCAGGTGCCCAAGCAGGAAACACCTCCAGTTCGGTGGAGTCATTCTCCAGATTGGTTACCTCATCCTTCTCCACGTCATACGCAATAAGGTCACTCTGCGCATCGTACACCTCTATCTTATTGGAATGAACAGTATGGAACCGCTGTGCCGTTTTGTTCGTGGAGTACACTATCATATTCAACCACGGATGCCAAGCGGGATAGACACCTGCTGAGAGGATGGAGTCGTTGCGCATATTCACTTTTTTCAACTTACCGTCATAGGCAATGAGCGTACCACCATTATTCTGACGGGCATGAAACTGCATACGTGCAGGATTGTACTGCTGGAAATGGTGACAATTGATACACTGGCCGTCTTTCTCGAAACTGCAGAGCACATTATCATAGATGACGCTCTCGTCATAGTTTTCCAAACAGCGTTGGTTGATGGTCAGCGCCTCGTAGCTGATGAAAGAAGGGAAGATAAGACGATAACTCAGATAGCTATCGATGCTATCGGCCGACACAAAGAAACTGAAGGGTTTGTAGTGTGTCCACCGGTCTGCCTTACGGGCATATACATCAATCGTAATAGCACCGCCCTTTGCTTTCTCAACGAGTCTGCGCCAATCGTCAGCCTCCGGTTGTGCCTTCCCCTCAAAAATCATTTTCTCATCACCAACAGCATAACGGGCTACCATCTCATCGGCAGCCTCATCAAGCTGGAAGGTAAGTGGAGCGATATTGAAGGGAATGGTGACATCCTTATAGTCGGGGTATATATTAGGAAGACGGTCTATCTCAGTAAACACTTCCGGTACAGAAGGCCCTCCACACGACATGATAGTCAGACAAGCAACAATATATAGGATATTTCTACTCATTTTTAATCTCAGTATTTTCTTGACAACCCGATAATATTAGTATTCTGGCAGATTGGCCATTGCATAATAATCATAGAAGTAAGTATCACCAAAGAACGGATAGAGTTCTTCACGAGCTATCCTTACATCTTTACCATCATAACTTGACATAGTAGTGGCAAAGCGATTGAAAGACTCCTTGACTTGAGCATCAAAGGGCATTTTATCCAAATCCTGGCGTCCTTCAATCATCCCATAGAGATATGCAGCCTCCTGGAAATACCGTGGCATGGGATCATTCGGATGCAGATCTATGTAGTTAGAGAAATGAAACCAGAACTGCTTGATGTCCTTCGTCCAGAGTGTAGCTAACAACGCCTGTTCCTGAAATAGGGGGTCACTATTGTCATCACTTCTTACCAGTTGATTCATCAAGAAACGCTCGGTATATCCTTGATCGCCACCCAGCACATCCGAATAGTGTAGCATGTGGGTGATGGGCTCGCGTGCAGCATCCTTAGCAATCTGTTTTGGATGACCCACGAGTGCCTCAGCCTGCTCGGCCCAGTCACGATAGAACAGCGTATTTTTCAGGATACCGATATATTTACGTGCTAAGGCCTTGTCATTCTCAAGTAGCGCGCAGTTGACCAATAACTGATAGTCTTCTGCACGGAATCCAAACTCCACGCCCATCTCCATGCACAGTCGGTTACAATAGTTCAGCAGGCCATACTGGTAGTATATCTGAGGACCAACCACCAGCATCAGACGCATTCCGAAAGGTGCAGCATACGCTTTCGAACCGTTCTTATAGAGGAACATCTCATTGCCTTGCCTGCCCAGACGACTCAGCGCCAGGTTTCGCATCATCACAACAGCCCTGGTCGGTTCGTCCTTCTGTCTGACCGCCTCTTCCAACACACCAGTCCAGTCGCACTGCGAGATACGATGCTGCATAGCCAGTTCGCGGTGGAAGTTTTCGTCTTTCATCCAGAAGGTATAGACACTTCCTACCATCACCATGCCAATCACCACCTGACACAGTAGATAGTAAACCTTCTTCATAGGTTTCGCTGCCTGACGGTTGGCATGATAGGTTACAGCCAACACAACAAAGAAGAGCGCTAACAGATAATAAGGAATATAATAGGTGTGATATTCCTCCGTAATGAAATACAATGGTAGCTCGGCCCAGTAGATATTTGCTATATTCGTCTGGTAGTACACAAAACGATAGCAAAGCAGAGGTACTGCAATAACAAGAAGAAGTGCTACGATGCTATGAATGACTGCCTGCATACGAGTAACTGACAGCCTCCATGACCAAATAGCCATGAGCAATGTAGCCGCTAATCCATAGATACCCATCAAGGGGTAGCCCACCACACAGGTCAATGCCAGGAAAGAAGTACGTAGTGCATACTTCTCTGGGAAACAGCGGAAAGCCCATAGCAGTGCTGCTACAGCCGTTGTACCGATTGTTGTAATAAAGAAATGACCCCGTAACTTCAGCAGATAAATCCAGTAGCCCTGATCAACATTCGTCAGCAACAGCAGAGCGACAGGTATCAGCATCACGATAGCCCAGCGGTCGGTGATACGGAACGCCCTTTTCACGATATACATCAACATCAGCCACCAACAGCAGAGCATCAATACGCCTACCACAGGGTAATAGAGGAACTGGGTAAACCACATGCCTATCCACGAGAGCAAGCCTCCTGGTACTACCAGCTGTTCTTTCATAAACAATGATGTACAAAGAAACAGGTTCTTCTGTTGTATTTTCCATAGCAGGTCAGGTTCGCAAAGCAGCAACAAAGCACCCACTATCAAGAGTGCAAAGAGCCACCCGAATACATAGATTTTTGATGTCAGAATTGTTTTCTTCATTATTGCAGTGATTGAAGATTATGCTCAGTCTGTCACCTCTACCTTCGAGAAATAGTGATTGCGTAAGGGCTTGGTGACTTTCTCACCTTTCAAAGTAATATCCTGGTCTAGACGGATATCAGCAGACGATGCTCCTACCTTTATTGTGTATGTTCCTGGCTGGATGTTCCACTGACGATGCCCGTCATTAGAGTAATAGCCAAACTGGTCAGTATAGAGTTTCAGTTCCACACGCTTGGTCTGTCCTGGTTCCAAAGCTACACGGGCAAAGCCCTGCAGCTGGATAGAGCGTAAGGGCTGTTTATCTGTCGTTGGCGAGAGATACACCTGTGC
>OMQN01000030.1 GCA_900313235.1 uncultured Prevotellaceae bacterium
GGCATTGTCATAACGGTCGCAAGCGATAACATACTGGCCGGCACGCATGGCGGCAATAACGAACTCCTTGCCCAGTTCACCTGAGCCTAACAAAAGAATTTTCTTCATCTGTTCTTATACATATTTTCGTAGTACTTCTGATAGTCGCCTGAGGTGACATTGTCCAGCCATTCTTGGTTGTCCAGATACCAACGGACTGTTTTCTCGATACCCTCCTCGAACTGGAGCGAAGGTTCCCAACCCAGTTCCTTTTGCAACTTCGACGAGTCAATGGCATAGCGCAGGTCGTGGCCGGCACGGTCAGCGACAAAGGTGATGAGGTCCATATCTTCGCCCTCCTTGCGGCCAAGCAGACGGTCGACGGTCTTGATAACAACCTTGATGATGTCGATGTTCTTCCACTCGTTGAAGCCGCCTATGTTATAAGTGTCGGCCGTCTTGCCCTCATGGAAAATCAGGTCGATGGCACGGGCATGGTCTTCAACGAAGAGCCAGTCGCGCACATTCTCACCCTTACCGTAGACGGGTAGCGGCTTGCGATGACGGATATTGTTGATAAACAACGGTATCAGCTTTTCAGGGAACTGATAGGGGCCATAGTTGTTCGAGCAGTTAGTCACGATGACGGGCATGCCGTACGTGTCGTGGAAGGCACGTACAAAGTGGTCGCTGCTGGCTTTCGAAGCACTATAGGGCGAGTGGGGATTATACTTCGTGGTCTCCATGAAGAACTTGTCACCGTAGGCCAGATGGTGCTCCGCGCTTGAGGCCGTCGTGGTGAAGGGTGGCTCAATGCCCTCGGGATGCGTCAGTTCCAAGGCGCCGTAGACCTCGTCGGTCGAGATGTGGTAAAATCGCTTGCCCTCGTACTTCTCGGGCAGGCTTTCCCAGTATAGCTTCGCGGCCTGGAGGAGCGAGAGCGTTCCCATGACGTTGGTCTTGGCGAAGGTGAAGGGGTCCTTGATGCTACGGTCAACATGGCTCTCGGCAGCCAGGTGGATGATACCATCGACCTTCTTATCCTGCATCAGCTGGTAGAAGGCATCGAAGTCACAGATGTCCATCTTCACAAACTCGTAGTTGGGCTTATCCTCAATATCCTTCAAGTTAGCAAGATTGCCGGCATACGTCAACTTGTCGAGGTTAATGATGTGATACTCAGGGTACTTGTTCACAAACAAGCGCACCACGTGGCTTCCAATAAAGCCTGCGCCGCCAGTAGCGCTCCTTATGCCATCCTTGCAGGCCTGCAGCACCCGGGTTGATATGTAACAGGTTCAGCGTTTTGTCGAACTTCACCTTCAGGATATGTGAGTGACCGGCAATAAACAGCTGAGGCGGTGAGGCATAAAGCTGTCCCCGAATAGAGTAATCGTAATTGCCTGGATAGCCACCTATATGCTTCATCAGCACCTCAACATCCTCGCATTTCCAACGCAGTATTTCGGGATACATCAGTCGGAGGTCACCACCGTCGCAGTTGCCACAGACAGCGCGCAAAGGACGGAAGGCAGCCAATTTCTCTGCCACCTCCAACGAACCGATGTCGCCGGCATGCCATATCTCGTCGCACGGTTCGAAATAGTGCAGGTATTTCTCGTCCCAATAAGAGTGGGTATCGCTGATGATTCCTATCTTCTTCATAGTTCAAAGCGCTTACGAATGAAGTTGGCTATCACTTTCTCGGTCTCCACTAATCCTAAGATGCTGGAGTTGATGCATAGGTCATAGCTCTCAGCAGCCCCCCACTTCTTACCTGTATAATAGTTGTAATAGGTAGCACGCTTCTCCTCAGCAGCGAGAATAAAGCGCTTAGCCTGTTGAGGGGTCATCGGACGTTGCGCCAACAGTTTGTCGATACGGCTGCGCATAGAAGCGGTGATAAATACCGTCACCACGTTAGGCATGTCACGCAACACGTAGTCGGCACAACGTCCCACGAAGACGCAGTTTCCTTCTTCAGCAGCCTTGCGGATAGCATCGCTCTGGAACTGGAACAGACTCTCCTGCGAGAAGTTAGACTTGTAGAGATTCGCACCACTCAGATGTGTCACCGGAACACTCAACAGACTACGCAGGAATCCTTTCTTCTCGTCGTTCTGCTCGAAGAATTTCTCACTGAATCCACTCTCCTTGGCAGCGAGATTCAGCAATTCGCCGTCGTAGTACTTGGCATTGAAGTCCATAGCCAACATACGGGCGATGTCATGGCCGCCACTACCCAACTGGCGACCGACACAGATGATGATGTTCTTCTTGTCGTCCATTATTTCTTAATTATGCACTTTTCACTTTTAACTTCTTCATATACCACCACAAGATAGGGAGGGTCATTGCGAATGCGCAGAAATCGCTGGCTGGCATGGAATACCACACACCATCCAATTGCCATTTCAACGGGAACAGGTAGGCCATCGGCAACAGCATAAACAGTTGACGCGACAGCGACAGGAAAATAGATATCTTCACCTTACCGATACATTGGAAGAAATTGGTAATGACAGCCTGAGAGCCCACCACAAAAAACACCAGCATATCGAGCATGATGCCCCGTGCAGCCATCCGCATCAGTGTCTCGTCGGCAGTAAAAATACGCGCTATCTGCAACGGGAAGAGCATCGAGAGCGCCCACCCCACCAGAAGAATACCTGTAGCACAACCGATTGCAATGAACATACAGCGGAACATACGATCGTATTTCTCGGCACCATAATTATAGCCCACAATGGGTTGCATGCCCTGACAGGTACCCATCACAAACATGAAGAACATCATGACCACCGAGTTGGCGATAGAATAGGCACCCACAGCCATATCGCCACCATAACGCACGAACTGGTTGTTCATGAAGATGACGATGACACATGACGTAGTCTGCATCAAGAAGGGCGATACACCAATAGCGATAATATTTCTCACCAAGTCTTTCCTCAGTTTATAAATGCCCCACTTCAGATGCAGTATTTCATTTTTGTCGCTGAACTGCCACATCTGCCAACAGAGTGCCAGCGACTGAGACACCACAGTAGCCAAGGCAGCACCACGGATGCCCCAGCGGAACCACCACACAAAGGCTATGACCAGGAAGATATTGCACCCCACCGTGAACAGCGTAGCATACATCGCATGACGCGGTTTTCCGGCAGCACGCAACACGGCATTCATACCGAAATACATGTGTGTCACCACGTTACCTGCAAGGATGACCTGCATGAATTCGCGGGCATAAGGCAGCGTTACATCCGATGCGCCAAAGAAGCACAGAATAGGATCCAAGAAGATGAGACATATAGCCATGAACAGCGAACCAATTATCAGGTTCAGTGTTACGGTATTTCCCAACAGCTGTTGTGCACGCTTATAGTTGCGTTGTCCCAAATTCACAGAGATACATGTCGAGGAGCCCACACCAACAGCAGCGCCAAAGGCTGCACTGAGGTTCATAAAGGGAAATGTAATGCCAAGACCGGCAATTGCCTCGGGGCCCACCACCTGTCCAATGAAGGCGCGGTCAATGATATTATATAGCGACGACGCCGTCATAGCCACAATAGCGGGCATAGCATACTGCATAAGCAGTTGCCCCACGGGCTTCGTCCCTAACTCAAGTGTCGCTTGTTTATTGTCCATATATAAATAATGTGCAAAATTACTGCTATTTCTTCGAATAGCCAAAATTATCTTCATTTTTCTTTGTATTTTGCTCACTTATTCGTATCTTTGCAATTCCCAAAAACGAATACTTTATGAATCGATGGATATGGACATGGGCTTTTCTACTGACGGCGACAAGCATATTTGCCGCCAGTCCACACATGGCCGAACGTGTCAAATACAAGAACGGACCATCGTTCATCTATCGTCTATACCTCACCGACAAGAAAGCGTCTCCCTACTCACTGAACCATCCAGGCCGCTACCTGTCGCGACGCAGCATAGAACGGCGCAAACGTCAGCAGTTGCCTATCGACAGCACTGACCTCCCTGTAAATCCCCGCTATATGCATCAGATTGAACAGAAAGACGTCTGTATCATCGGTCAGAGCCGTTGGCAGAATACGGTATTGGTACGTTTGAAGGACAGCACACGCATTCACCAATTAGAACAACTGGCATTTGTGGCAAGTACCAAACTGGTATGGATTGCTCCCGACTCTGTTACACCAACAGCCCAAAAGACACCTTACCGTGACGACTTTGAGGAACGCGACAGCATAGGAGGTCTCTACTACGGCAAGAACGATAGTCAGATCCGCCTGTTGCAAGGTCATCGACTGCACCAGATTGGCCTGTCGGGGAAAGACATGATGATTGCCATTATTGACGGTGGTTTCAAGAATGTCAACCGCATTCCTGCCTTCCAGCTGATAGACATCTGCGGCTACCAGGACTTTGTGAGTCCGGCATCTCCCAACATCTTTGCTGAGACCGACCACGGCACCAAGGTATTGTCGACCATGGCCATCAACACGCCTTACTTTTATATTGGCACAGCCCCCAAGGCCTCCTATTGGCTCTTGCGCAGCGAAGACCAACAGACCGAGCAAGAAGTGGAAGAGGACTATTGGACGATGGCTGCCGAATTTGCCGACTCAGTAGGTTGCGATCTGATTAACTCATCGTTAGGATATCATGAGTATGACCATCCTTGGATGTCTCACCAGCTTCGTCACCTTGACGGGCACACTGCCTTTGTCAGTCGGTCGGCAAGTCTGCTGGCCAGCAAAGGCATCATCCTCGTCAACTCTGCAGGCAATTCGGGTATGAGTCCTTGGAAGAAGATTGGCGTACCCTCCGATGCCGACGACATTCTGACGGTAGGCGCCATCACCGCTGACGAACCTCGCCACATAGCTCCTTTCAGTTCTGTCGGTCCTTCACAAGACGGGCGCATTAAGCCCGACGTGGTAGCAATCGGTGCGCCGGCATTCTTGGTAAACGGTCGTGGCGTGATGATAGAAGATATGGGCACATCATTTTCAGCGCCAACCGTCTGTGGCCTGGCAGCATGCCTTTGGGAAGGGTTGCCTGAGAAGAGTGCTATTGAAATCATCAATCTCATCCGCCAGAACAGTGACAACTATGACCATCCCGACAACATCTATGGCTATGGCATACCAGACTTCTGGCGAGCATATATGAAAGGAAGAGTGAAACGTGAAGAGTGAACAACGATATACCCTCCGCCAGTTGAATCTCATGGTACGCGATGCCATTGAGATGCAGATGCCTGATGAATATTGGGTAGAAGCCGAACTGTCTGAATGCCGTGAACGTGGTGGGCATTGCTACATGGAACTCATCGAAAAGGAAGAACAAACCAACACGCCTGTGGCACGGGCTTCTGCCAAGTGCTGGCGACAGACATGGCAGATACTGCAACCTCACTTCGAGCGAGTCACCGGTCAACCGCTACATGCAGGTCTGAAGGTATTGCTACGTGTCTATGCCCAATACCATGAGGCATACGGCTTCTCATGGATTGTCACCGACATCGACCCCACCTACACGATTGGCGACATGGCACGCAAACGCCAAGAGACGATCCGGCAGTTGAAAGAAGAGGGAGTCTTCGACCTGCAACGCGAGTTGCGCATACCCCTGTTTGCAAAACGGATTGCCGTCATCTCTGCCGCCGGTGCAGCAGGCTATGGCGACTTCTGCCGACAACTGGAGGACAACGAATACGGCTTTAAGTTCGAGGTCACGCTTTTCCCTGCCATCATGCAAGGCGAACAAGTAGAGTTGAGCGTCATCTCCGCACTCAACAACATCTATGAACAGAGCCCCAACACCTACGACGTCGTCGTCATTATCCGTGGCGGCGGTGCCACTGCCGACCTCAGCGGTTTCGACACGCTGGCCCTGGCAGAGAACGTGGCTCAGTTCCCATTACCCATCATTACGGGTATAGGTCATGACCGCGACGAAAGCATCCTCGACATGGTCTCAAACACCCGTGTTAAGACGCCTACGGCAGCGGCAGCCCTGCTCATCGACAACCTGCGGCAGGTGTTAGAGCGGCTGAACATCGCCCAACAGCGCATCAGCATGGCGGGACACATTATCACAGATGCCCGCCACCGCATCGAGATGCTTCAACAGCGCCTGTCGGTAAGTATTGAGCGCATCATAACAAACCAAAAGCACCACCTCAGTCAGCTAGAACTGCTATTGCAGAACTACGACCCGCAACGGTTGCTCAGCCGTGGCTATAGCATCACCCTCCACAACGGGCATGCTGTACGTGACCCACAACAGCTGAAGGCCGGTGACGAGTTAGAGACACGAGTAGAGAAAGGAACCATCAAATCTATAGTACAATGAGTGAGAGTATCAAATACGAGGAGGCACTGGCTCAGCTGGAGGCCATTGTCCGCAAGATGGAGAATAACGAATATACGATTGATGAGCTGACGGTACAGTTGAAAACTGCCCAACAGCTCATCAAGATATGCCGTGAAAAACTCACAAAAACCGAGGCCGAGCTCTTAGAAGAACAAGCCAAAGGTCATTGAGTGGAACTGCGGATTCTCCACACCGTTTTCCGACTTGCTTTTCAGTACGCTCATCGGCGAGTACTTACAGTACAGGCTTACATCGCCATACCTCAGGATGCCCATAAAGTCTACAGTGACAGGACGCTGACCAATACTCTTGGTACTGGTTTCGTAGTTAATATCATTGTCTGTCCACTCATTATTGATACGGCCACGAACATTGAAATTCACCACGGGACCCAGCGAGAAACTGGCTTTGCTGTTCTTACCAAACTTCTGCGTGAACAGGAAAGGCACTGACAGGCTGAAGATACGTATGGTCGAAGATGTCTCGCTGACATTTGAAGGATACTCGCCAAAGACGACAATATCATCCGCATTTTTGCTTATTACATGGTCACAAGGCACTGTATAGCTGCGCCAGTCACACCACAAGCCCACCGAATAGGTTTGCAGGGCATTCTTGGGGGTATAGCAATAACGCAAGCCAATCATCCACTCCCATGATTTGAAGACAGCAAAGCCGTTACCTTGAGGGGTGTTGGTAGGGATAGCCCAACCATAACCCAGGTCAAGGACGATGCCATTCTCGTCACGCGTGATGCTCTTCTTAATCATTTTAGAGGTAGAATTATTGATAGATACACGAGACTCATAAAGATATTTCTCGTCATCATTCTTACCCTTAATCTTTACTCTCTGCACAGAGTCACTAGTCATTACAATAACCTGAGACGGACTGTTAAAAACGACCGTGTCGTTCTTCTCCGTGGCGCATGCTGTAGTACCTATAGCCAGTGCCAACAACAAAAAATAGCTTCTCATTTTCTTCTGATTGAATAATTACTAACAATATGTTTTCGTTTTCGGCTGCAAAGATATAGAAAAATCTGCATAACTTACACTTTTCGATTGAAATTCTTGCATAAATGACAGAATTTGATTACTTTTGCCACCAATTTGAAATAATGTACAACAAAATAGATAGACCATTATGAAGAATTTAGATTGGGGAAACTTGTCGTTCGGTTACATGAAAACCGACTACAACGTACGTTGTTACTATCGTGACGGTAAATGGGGCGAGATAGAAGTATGCTCCGACGAGTATCTGAAAATGCACATGGCAGCAACCTGTCTGCACTACGGACAGGAAGCTTTCGAGGGACTGAAAGCCTATCGCTGCAAGGATGGGAAGGTACGTATTTTCCGCGTTGACGAGAATGCCAAGCGCCTGCAGAGCACCTGCCGTGGCATTATGATGCCAGAAGTTTCTACTGAGCTCTTCACCGAAATGGTCAAGAAGGTGGTTCGCCTCAACCAGGAGTGGATTCCTACTTACGAGAGCGGTGCTACGCTCTATATCCGTCCGCTGCTCATCGGTACTAGCGCTCAGGTAGGTGTACATCCTTCTAAGGAGTACTGCTTCCTGATTTTCGTCACACCCGTAGGACCTTATTTCAAGGGTGGATTCTCTAGCAATCCCTACGTCATCGTTCGCGACTATGACCGTTCAGCACCTCTTGGAACTGGTAAGTATAAGGTTGGCGGCAACTACGCGGCCTCTCTGTTTGCCAACAACCTGGCTCACGAGAAAGGCTATGCTTGCGAGTTCTATCTCGATGCCAAGGAGAAGAAGTATATCGACGAGTGCGGTGCTGCCAACTTCTTTGGCATCAAGAATAATACCTATGTAACTCCTGAGTCGACTTCTATCCTCCCCTCCATCACCAACAAGTCGCTGATGCAGGTTGCTGAGGATCTGGGGTTAAAGGTTGAGCGTCGCCCCATCCCTGAGGAAGAGCTGGAGACCTTCGAGGAGGCTGGTGCCTGCGGTACGGCAGCCGTCATCTCACCTATTTCTTATATTGATGACCTCGACACTGGCAAGCGCTACTCATTCGGTGACAAGCCCGGTCCCGTTTCTAAGAGACTGTTCGACACGCTCCGTGGCATCCAATATGGAGAGATTGAGGACAAGCACGGCTGGACAACGGTCGTCATTGAGTAATTGACAATTGACAATTAATGGGAAAAGGCAAGCTGGCGAAATTCGCCGACATGGAAACCTATGAAAACGTGTTTCAATACCCATTTTCGGTAGTGGAACACGTTCCTTTTGCCATGCAGGGCCATTGGCGTGAGCAATACTTCCACAACGACAACCCCATCGTCCTGGAGTTAGGTTGCGGCAAAGGCGAGTATACCGTAGGGCTGGCAAAGATGTTCCCCGACGTCAACTTCATTGGTGTCGACATCAAAGGAGCCCGCATGTGGACAGGTGCCACACAAGCCCTCAAGGAAGGGCTGAAGAATGTGGCTTTCCTGCGTACCAACATCGAGGTTATTGACCGTTTCTTCTCAGAGGGCGAGGTACAGGAAATCTGGCTTACCTTCTCTGACCCCCAGATGAAGAACCCTCGCAAACGCCTTACCTCCACATGGTTTCTCAACCGCTATCGCCATTTCCTCTCCGACGGAGGTTTTATCCACCTGAAGACGGATTCCAACTTCCTCTTCACTTATACCTCTTATATCGTAGAGGCCAACCACCTGCCCGTGCTGGTCAAGACTACCGACCTGTATGCGACAGCGTCCAAGGACAGCGTGGCTGCCAGCATTCAGACTTACTACGAAGGCATGTGGATAGCACGTGGCCTGAACATCAAGTATTTGAAGTTCTGTCTGCCCCGTATTGGCGAACTTGTGGAGCCCGACGTAGAAATCGAACTCGACGACTATCGCTCCTATCACCGCGACAAGCGCAGCCCTAAGGAAAAGGCAAAGTGATAATCTGACATTAATGATAAAGCCCCACCGATTTAGTGGGGCTTTATCATTGTATCACTTCTTCGCCTTCTTGTAAGCCTTCTGCTCGGCTGGGGTTGCCAGACCAGCCTTGCAGCGGTATTCAAGACGAGCCCGACGCATCTGCTCCAGGAAGCGCTCGCTGGTATGCAGACGGGCATAGGCGGCAGAAGCCGCTAAGCGTCCAGCATCGACATCACTTTGCCAGTGGGCACCCACAATGACGCGACTCTCGCCATACATATAGCCACGAGCCAAGATGGTGTCAGCACGGTCGGGGTTAATCTCCGACAGCAGCAAGGCAGAACTCCAGCCGAGGATGGTATGTCCCGAGGGATAGGAACCGTTCTTGCGCAGGGCGGGTTCGTCTTGCGGATAAAGCGTCGGCTCCTGCATACGCATGAAGGGACGGCGGCGCATATAGTGTTTCTTGGGCAGCGTACAGATGCTGTCGCAGGTGGCAGTACCGTCACGCAACACCTTATAAATCTCAGGGGTTTCTTCCTTGGAAATCTTCATACCGAAAGGTTCACTGAACTCACGGATGATGCAGTCCAGACCATATTCAGCATCTCTGATTGCTATGGCTGCACGCTCCTTGTCCAGACGCATCTGCTTGCCCCACATATACTGGATGATGTCATAGCTGAAGTGAGCACTCACGGTATCGGGGGGAGCTGGACACCACTTCAACATGTCGGGCATCTCCTTCGTGGTGAAATACGGTTCTACATCACTCTGAGCCTGTGCACATACGGTAGCCATCAGCATGATGGCCATCATCTTCATCTTATTCATAAGTTTTCTAATTTACTGTTCTACTGTTTTATCATTTCTTGCTATTGTCACAATTCGGGTGTAAAGGTAAGATAATTATTGGAAAAAGCAAAACAAATGGCGAAATAATTGGCATTTCACCCATTTATTTGTACCTTTGTAGCGAAAATAAAGAAAATGACAATGGCACTATATCCCAAAATGATTATGGACGCGTTGGCAACAGTGACATACGCCGGCACGAAAAAGAACCTGATAGAAAGTGAGATGGTGGCCGACCAGCCTGCCATCAATGGCAATAAAGTAACTGTCGTGCTGGAGTTTCCACGCGACACCGACCCCTTCCTCAAGTCGACCGTCAAGGCCGCAGAAGCCGCCATCAAGTATCACTGCGGCAAAGATGTCGAAGTAGAAATACAGACAGAGTTCAAGTCAAAGCCACGTCCTGAGGTGGGTAAGTTGTTGCCACAGGTAAAAAACGTCATCGCTGTGAGCAGTGGCAAGGGAGGTGTAGGTAAGTCGACGGTATCTGCTAATCTGGCCATTGCACTGGCACGCCTGGGATATAAGGTAGGACTGTTGGATACCGACATCTTTGGCCCCTCAATGCCAAAAATGTTCCATGTGGAGGACGCACGTCCCTACGCTGTAGAGGTCGACGGCAGACAACTCATTGAGCCCATCGAAGCATATGGAGTGAAACTGCTGTCTATCGGTTTCTTCGTCAACCCCGACACCGCAACGCTGTGGCGCGGCGGCATGGCCACCAATGCCCTGAAGCAGTTGATAGCCGACGCCAATTGGGGCGACCTGGACTATTTTATTCTTGACACTCCTCCAGGTACCTCGGATATTCACCTGACACTGTTGCAGACACTCGCCATCACAGGTGCTGTTATCGTCTCGACCCCCCAGCAGGTGGCACTGGCCGACGCCCGTAAGGGTATAGACATGTACCGTAACGAGAAAGTCAACGTGCCCATTCTCGGACTTATCGAAAACATGGCATGGTTCACACCTGCCGAGTTGCCCGAAAACAAATACTACATCTTCGGTAAAGAAGGTTGCAAACAGTTGGCTGAAGAGATGAACGTACCCCTGCTTGCACAAATCCCATTGGTGCAGGGCATCTGCGACAGTGGTGACAAGGGCGAACCTGCTGCACTGAGCAGCGATACGGCCACAGGTCTGGCATTCATCAACCTGGCACAAGCCGTCGTGACCGTGGTGAACCGCCGCAACAAGGAGCAACCGGCAACCCAAATCGTGGGTGTCAAATAATATCAGTTTTTGCTGACCTTATCAGGTATCCAGAACCAGAAGGTAGAGCCACATCCCTCACCTTCTGAGGTAACACCTATGCGACCGCCACATCTGTCGACGATAGCCTTACAAATGGCAAGACCGAGACCTGTACCCTGTACGAAGTCATTCAGTTTCACGAAGCGCTCGAAGACAGCCGACTGTTTCTCCTTAGGAATGCCGGCACCTGTATCTTCACAGTAGAACCAAAGTCCCTCACGACGCTGGTGGTCTATCTCGCGCGACTCTTTGCGGTAGCCCACACGAATGTGTCCCTCTTTCGTATACTTCACGGCGTTGGTCACAAAGTTGGTGAGCAACTGCTGGAGGCGTCCCTTGTCCATCACGACAGGTAACGTGTCGTAGGGATTGTCTTTCAGGAACTGCACATTGACTCCTTGCACACGCTGCTCCAACGTCTGACAAATATCGTCAAAGACAGGAGGCAGGTCCAGTTCTACCGGTTCTATCGCGATGGTCTGTCCCATGCTGCTAGCCTCAAGAATGTCGTTAATAAGGCGTAGCAGCATGTCGCAGTTGCTACGGATGATACGGATGAACTCGCGGCGCTCGTCAGGACTGTCAACCATCTGCAACAGGTCGCTGAAGCCGACAATGGCATTGAGCGGTGTACGAATCTCGTGAGTCATATTGGCCAGGAAGGCACTCTTCAGACGACCGGAGTCGTTAGCCCGTTCCGTCTCCTCACGAAGTTTCTTCTGGGCACGCATCAGGTCAGAGATGTCGCGCACCAGTCCGAAATACTCCTTGACTTTACCCTCTTCATCTAAGAGAGGAATACCAGAAATAGAAAACCATGTCAGCGATTCAGTAACAGGCGTATAGTTGAACTGATGGATTACGTTGAAGGGTTTGCCATTCATCACCAGTTCGGAAATGACGCGCTGAGCAGCAGGACGGTCTTTTTCCTCCATGCCAGCCAGATATTCCTCCAACGGCCATAAGAATTCTGCTTGTCGCAGACTACGCGTAAAGCGAATGACACGTTCATACTGGTTGTAGTTCCACACATACATGTTGCTTTCATTCAACAGGTAGCGTAGCTGGTCCTCATAACGATTGATGGCATCGTGCGTTTCCTTCAGGTGGCGCTCATGCTCACGCTGCTTCATATACATGTCACGTTCCGCCGTGACGTCGCGCGAAGTAATAATGTAGTACACCAACCTGTCTTCCTCGTCCTTGACAGGCGTAACGCGTGTCTCGATATACTTGTCTATCCCGAAGTCTTGATAGTGCATGCGTCCACAGACGTGGAAGGAATCGAAAGAGCCCTGCTCGACACAACCCTTGAGGAGGGGGTCTTCCAGGAAAGACGTCTTGCGGAAGAACTGCTCGCGCTCGGGAGTCAACTCCAGCAATTCACGCATGCGCTGGTTCATATTTATCAGGAAACCATCAGCATCGTGGAACGACATGGCCATCATATTGGTGTCAAAGACCTTCATATACTTATCGGCTAGCTCCTGGTTGCGCTGTTCCTCCTCCAAATCCTTGGTGATGTCCTTGACCGTATGTACAATATAGCGCGGTACACCATTCTCTCGCTCCACGACAGCACCACCGATAAAGGTTCTCCAGCAGGGTGCTTCACTTGTTCCAGAATTATAACGACGCTGCAGCGACCATGAGTCACAGTTGCCACGCTTCATGCTATCTACCAGTACTTTGAACTCGTCGCGCTCATCGGGGGCGATGCGTTCAATGAGTTCTTCAATGGAGATGCCACTCTTAGGCAGCAGATTGCCATGGATGTTCTTGACATGTCCCAGTATGACATCATACTCCAGCACATAGCAATCGTCCATGTCGAGTGCTTGCATCATGATGCTATTTAACTCCGTATTGCGGCGTACAGAAGCCCGCACGCGCAAGGACAGTAGACGTCCGGCAATGAAGACGAGAAGACCTGCTACGGCAAGACCCACCAGGATAAACGGGGCAACAGGAGAGGCATCGTCGTGGACACGCTCCGGATGGAACCACTTGTCGTAGATGCGTTGCAACTCGCCAGCCTGTTCCAGACGGGTGTACTGGTCGTCGATGGCATCGATAACATCCTCTCGATAGCCTATGATGTGCAACTCACCAGGAGCGATATCCTTTACCTCGTCCAGCACTAGACTGTCGATGGACAGCTCCTGAATTTTATTCTCAAGAGGTATCTGTCCCCAGATATAATAGTCACATTGACGGCTTCGCACACGGGAGAGGCCTTCCTTCGGCGACAGATACTGTACATCAAAAGGAATGGTGTCGATTTCACTGATGCGCAAGGCAGCATAGTCGTTCTTCTTGGCACCTAGTCGGACACCACGTCCGATTTGGGAGATACCACTAAAAAGAGGGGTATCCACACGACGGGCCACACGCAAATTGTAGTAGTTGACATACTTTTTCGTCTGCTCATAGATACTGTCTCTATAATAGATAGAGAGGGCGTGCAACAAGTCTGCATGATGCGTCGTAAACATGTCGCTGGCCGTCTGCCACTCCTGCATGACGAACTTGTGCGGAATTTCCAGGCGGTTCAGGATGATGTCAAGCACCTCAACATTATATCCTGCAGGTTCTCCGTCACTGTCGAGGAACTCAAAAGGACGGAAGTCCCAGTCGCAGGCGATAATTAGCGGATTATCCTCCGTAAAGCCAGAGATATCTTTGGCGCTGGTTGCCGAGGGTACGACAGTAAAGAATAGTGCTAATAGTATATATCTTATTGAACGTTTCATGATGTAACTCCTCCCCCTCTTCTATTTCCTGACGATTTCAGTACACTTACACGGAATGCTTACCCACACGATGGTTCCCTTGCCTTCTTCTGACTGAAGGCGGATCTTACCACCCATCTGTGTGGTGATATCGTGGCAGATGGCAAGGCCAAGACCTGTACCATGGCTACCTCCTGACGCCCCAAAGCGTTCAAAAATCTGCTTCATACGATCTTCAGAGATACCACAGCCGGTATCTTGGAAAGCCATGGCGACGCCCTCACCCGTGTACTCATAGCTGACGCGAACCATACCCGTCAACGTATGTGCGCTGGCATTCTCAATAATCTGGTCAATGACAAGTCCCAGATTCTGGTCGTCAATTTCAACCATCAGCGTCTGGTATGGGTTATCCAAGACAAGGTCGACGCCATCATGATGGCCACGATACCAGATGGACAAGCAGCGAGCATCGAAGAACTGCGCAAAATCGATGGGTTTTCTTTTAAACTCAATCATGCCGGCATCCAGTCGTGAGAGGAACAGGATGTCGTTGATGAGTTTCAGCAGCTGTGCCGAGTTTTTCTTAATCTGCTCAATAAACAGCGACTCATCCTCAGTAGTGTGAGGTGTCTCGAAGAGTTCTGCAAAACCGATTACAGAGCTGAGGGGTGTACGAATCTCGTAGCTCATATTGCGGAGGAAGGCGTTCTTCACCGTCTCTATCTCCTGCGCCTTGGCACTCTCCTGTGCCAGCAGTTCTTCGGTAGCCTTGATTTCGCTGATGTCACGACATACGCCAAAGTACTCCTTTACATGCCCTTGGTCATCCAAGATAGGGATGAACGACATCAGAATGCTGAGATGCTTGCCACCCTTGATACGGATGAGCGTATTGAACGATGCCTTCTGAGGCTGCAGCGAACGGTTGTCCATACTATTCAGCATACGCTCGGCCTGACGTTTCGAACTATCGGCAGTGAGTGCCAGCGCACGTGTCTGTGTCAGTTCGTTCTGCTTGTGTCCCACACTGGCATATATTAGTAAGGTATGGGTGTCTGGTGAATAACGAGCCATGCGCACGCCACCATTCTGCAATACATAGTTCAGATTGCGGAAGTAGCTGTTCATCTCTTCGTTGGCATGCTCCTGCAACTCCAGGTTGTGCTGCAAACGCTGATATGACTTTACCGTATCCGTTACGTCGCGCCCAGTACCAAACACATCAATCAGATGTCCTTGACTGTCACGCAACGGCAAAAGTTGGAGTTCGTAGAACATCTGACGCTTATGGATTGCCGGATTAAAGACGCGATGATCACGACCAACCTCATAGAGTCGGGTGAAGTAGGTTGGCTGCAACTCGTCTAACGAGACCTCGTTTCCTAACACATCGACCAGATTGACACGGTTTCTGATGGCTCCTTCCTTGCCGCCAGGGAAAGAGGAATCAGCCTTCTCATTCATGTCGAATATAAAGCCTTTACTGTCATAGACGATGGTGTCAACCATAGCAGAATGGAATACTGACTGATAGCGCAGCATGGTATCCTTCACCTGCTGCTGGCGCACACGGTCGGCGGTTATGTCACAGTAGGTGCCAATGATCTCAGAAGGTTTTCCCATCTTGTCGCGTCGTAAGACAGACATGATGATAGACAGGATCTGAGTCTCGCCAGTATCCACATGCTTCGTACGAACCTCATTATGTGTCCTCTCCACTTTGTCTTCAGCAATCTGTAGCAGCAGATTGCTGAGTTTTTTCACGTCCTCAGCCTGCATACGGTTGAAGAAGATTGTTGGTGGCTGGTTCTCAACCTCTATCTCACCCTTTTCATTATAGACAGTGACTGTTTTCTTCTCCACATTAAACGTCCATACATGGACATTCCATGTGTTGAGGATATGGGACAGACGGCTGTTGCTGCGCCGAATAGCCTTCGTCATCTTATCCTCACGGAAGCGGTAGAGTGCATAATACCCCACAGCGGCAAGGAAAACCAGAATCATAGCGCCTATGACGAACCAAATCCATACAGGAATACCCGTATCCTTACGTTCAGGATAGAACCACTTATTCTGGATGGGCTGCAACCTATTCTCAGCCTCCAAGCGTGAATAGACATGATCGATAACATCCAGTAATGCCGGATGCGAGGAGAAGAACTTATACTCACCATGCTCCATCTGAACAGGAGTCAACTCCAGGTCGTCGAAGTGCAGGGTGCGCATGAGCCATTTCAGTGACAGGGTGTTCCACACAATCTGCTGATTGGGGGTATTATGAACAAATTGCACTGCATCGCGCATGTCACCGTAGGGCACTACCCTATCCTCCCAACCGTTATTCTCCATCAAGTGGTGGGCAAAACTGCCTTCATGCACGATGAAATGGTTATGTTTCAGGTCCGCTTCCTTCTTGATGCGGAGAGGGTCGCCTTTACGGCGTAGCACGCTATGCGTGAATATCTGGACGACCGTCTTTCCCGTCATACCGTATTCCGTGTGGTAGTCAGCATCCATCGCCAACATCAGGTCAGCATCGCCAGTCTTTATGTCCATCAAAGCCCTTGTGGTAGGTTTCAGCTTGATGACAAGGGGTATATCCAACTCCTCACATATGAGTTTGATGAGATCGATGTTATAACCCACAGCCTCACCATTGGCATTGAGGAAGGAATAGGGCCAGAGATCCCACGCATCCTCATAGACCAGCGGATGCTCATAGTCGAAGACTCTCGTACTATCGTTGGGCTGTGCGTGCATCGGCGACAGCACCTGTAAACAGATGAAAGTCAGCAGAATACGGTAATAATTCATCATGGTTGATTGTTCTTACTTTTTTATTTCGTTACAGGGTATCCACATCCAGAAGGTAGAACCTTGACCCTGACCCTCAGACTCCATGCCGATGAAGCCGTGACAGGCGCTGGCAATGGCCTTGCAGATAGAGAGTCCCAGACCGGTACCTTGTATATAGTCGTTCAATTTGAAGAAACGCTCGAAGAGTTTGTCCTGCATCTCCTTAGGCACACCGTCGCCCGTATCCTCGCAATAGAGATAAAGGCCCTCACGGCTCTCGCCATTCTCTTCTCGCCACTCCTTACGGTAACCCACCTTGATGTGTCCTTGGTGGGTGTACTTCACTGCGTTTGTCACAAAATTGGTATAGACTTGACGGATGCGCATCTCGTCAACCATCGTCACAAAGGTAGGATATGGATTCTCCTTGACAAACACCACTGAATGCTCACGCAGGCGTTGCTGCAACTGTTCACAGAGCTCGTCAAAGAAATGGGAGAAATCTATCTTCTCAGGGATGATTTCCACGCCACCGCTGATTTCCAGCGAAGCGGCATCCTGAATATCGTTGACCAGACGGAGCAGCATGTCACAGTTGTCCATAATCAGCCGAATCATCTCCTGACGCTCATCGGGCGTGGTGAGCAACGGCAGTACATCGGAGAAGCCGACAATGGCATTCAGTGGTGTACGGATTTCGTGGGTCATATTAGCCAGGAACACACTCTTCATGCGTCCAGAGTCGTTGGCACGCTCCGTCTCACGCTTCAGCTGTTCCTGCTTCTGCATGAGCTGATGTATATTACGCCAGACACCAAAGGCCCCCTTCAGCTGACCTTGTTCGTCATATTCCGGAATACTGTTGATCTGCACCCACTGAGGCTCTACATCGCGCTGCGTCACCATCGGATGCATGCGTCCCATATAACTAAGGGGCTTAGCGATCGCTTTGGCAGGGTCATCCAAAGCACGTACAAAGTCATCTTTCTGATTATAGAAGATGCCCTGCAACTGCTTCAGCGTAAATTGTCGCTGTACTGTACTCAATCCGCTATAAAACTCTATGACGTCTCTATCCAGCGTGATGCGCCAAGCTTGCAAACCACAGGTTTCCATCATGTAGTGCAACTCTCGCTCATAGAGTTGAATGGACTTGTTGACCTTCTGTATCTCGAGGTCGTTCTGCTTTGCCTGCATATACAACTGGCGTTCCTCAGAGATGTCACGGGCAGCAACAGAGAGGTAGATCAGTTTGCCGTCGTCGTCATAAATGGGATGGACACCTATTTCCAAATAGATATACATCTCGCGTTCTGGGATAATACTCAACGAGCAAGCCAGATACTCGTTAGGATGATAGCGGTCGAGCACTTCATTAAAAGGAGCAACGTCAAAAAGGTTGACTTTCGAGAAGAAGGCATCACCTACATCGCTGTCAAAATGACAGATGTCACGCATCATCTTGTTGGCATCAAGCAGCCAGCCCTCTGGAGAGTAGAACGACAGACCAACAATGGAGTCCTCGAAGATTTGCTTGTAGCGCAGTGCCAGTTCCTCCTCTTCCTGCTGTTGACGTCTCATCTCGGTCTCGTCAACCAGCACACTGATAATGCTAACGGGCTTCATGCTGCCAGGAGCATATTCTGCCACACTATTGTTGCGCAAATAGAGCCAATGAGGTTCACCACCATCATAGTTCGTATTCCAGCGATAGCCGTACTCCACAGACTTCTGCTTACCATCTATCAGTTGGTAGACCGTTGCCAGCGTCTGCTCCACATCGTCAGGATGTATGTACTTCCTGAAGTCCTCAGCCTTCAACTCTGTCAAAGTAATCAGGTTACCTCGCACTCTCCGAATGAGACCGCCAGGAATATCATAGAGGACAACATCGTTGTCGGCAATCTGCAAAGCCTTCTCCATCATCTCGTAGGTAGAGGTGGCAGAGGAGATACTCTGTCGCACACGGCGGCGCACAACATGGTTCTGTACCAATACGACAGCCAACAGCAACAATACCACTATCAATAACAGTATCGGCCACAGCGATGAGAAAGAAACGGAGAGCAACAGGTAATATGTCATAGTCAGTATAGTCATAGCAGCATGTTTTCTGTGGTGTCTGAAGTAATTTCCTCACGGCGTTTTTCTACGGATTGCACCTCGCAGGGGATAGAGACCCAGGCGGTAGTACCATGATGTAGTTTAGAATCCAGCTCAATGGTTCCTCCCATCTGTCGGACAATAGCTTGGACAATAGGCAGGTCAAGCCCCGTACCCAACAGTTGGTCGTCATAGTTATGTACAAAACGGTCGAAGAGGTGGGCCATGCCTTCCTCGGGAATACCGTCTCCCGTATCCTCAATGGTAATAAGGAGTTCGCCACGGCGATATTCACAACGAGCCTTGGCGTATCCTTCCTTCAACGTCAGTGCCGACAGCCAGCAGAGTTTCTTGATGACCTTTCCTACGTGTTCCTCATCAATATTGATAACCAGACTGTCGTAAGGATTGTCAATGATGGTTTTCACCTGCGGCAAGGCATCGCTCCATCCCATCTGGCAATGAGCTGCAAAAGTTTTGGCGAAATCGACATACTCCTTATGGTATTCCACCATATTGGCATCCAGGCTGGAGAGCAGCATCACATCGTTGACGAGCATCAGCATGTTGTTGGAATTCGTCTTTATCTGCTCGACAAAAGCGGGTTCGTCAGCCTCATCATGGGGAGCAGTAAACAATCCGGCAAAACCAACCACATTATTCAGCGGTGTACGGATCTCATAGCTCATATTCGAGAGGAACGACTGCTTCAATAGCTCTGTCTCCTGGGCTTTCTTGGTCTCTACGACCAGACGGTTCTCCATCTCTACCATATCCGTCATCTCACGACACAAGCCGTAGTAGCGTTCTACCTTGCCGTTGGCATCAAGCATCGGAACCATGTTGAACAGCAGCCATATCTGGCGACCTTTCTTGTCACGTATCTCTGTCTCGATGTTCACATTTATATTATAAGGTGACAGATGGTCCATGCGGTTCAGCACACTGGAGACAGTACGACGGAAACGTGGTGTAGCCAGACGGATGCATCGCAGCTGGGAGAGTCGCATCTGCGACTGGGTGATATTGTCCGACATCTCCAGCGTAAACGATTTGGGATAGTAGTTCACCAATCGTATATTCGTAATACGCAAAGCATAATTGATGTTGGAGATATAGCTCTTGATACTCTCGTTGATTTTGTGCAGTTTCTCGGCACCCTCCTTTTGACGGTGGTACGACTCCACCATTTCTGTTATGTCGCGACCTGCCATGTAGGCTCCCACCAGTTTACCATTGGCATCATGAATGGGATTGATGGCAGAGTCATAGTACATCTTCCTGCCCATCAGTCCAAAATCCTCTGTATGATAGATGGGGTCTACAAACTGACTGAAATCCACGATAGACGAGGAACGGGTGTTATTCATCGAGTGGATGTCAAAATCGGCAAAGATAGGATTGTTCTTCAGCAGGAATTGGTTTTCAAGTACAAAGTTACGGTCAGAAACGCCAAAGGTTTGGCAGGCACGCTCATTGATGTCACGCAGCACGCCGCCGGCATCATAATATACCACATCAATGAGGGAGGAATTGAAAACCGTATGGTAGCGCAGCAACAGCTGGTTGACAGACTCTTGGCGACGATATTCCTCTGTCACATCATGCTGGATGCCCAGGATGCTCGTAACACGACCGCGGTTATCACGACGGTCGACACTCACCGTGACTTCATAATGACGGAGGAAGGCCTCGTCCTTGGCATTGCTGACCAGCGTCACGACAGCACTATTTCTCTTACCTTCACAGATATCGAAGATGGTGGAGCGCAACGTCTCAAAGTCGTCACGATCGAAGAATTGGGCGAAGTCAATGGGGTTATAGCGCTGTTCCATCGAACCCTCCTCGGAAAGGAAGAGGTAGTGACGGGTAGCTGGCAGATACTTCCAGATGCGCAAGCGTCCAGCAAACAAAACCAGCGCCAGATGGGCATTCTGCTCTTTCTGGCGAGCATTGGCCTCTCTAGTACGCTTCAGGTAGACCCAGTTGTAGGCTACCACAACCAGAATCACCACCACCAAGACAACCACTACGCAGAGCACGTAATGCTGGAGGCTCCATAATGACATTTCACTTGTTAGTTCTAACATTCTTAGGCTAATAGTATCATAGGTTTATGTAGGCAAAGGTATAAAACTTATGGCACTTTACAAAATTTTTTGTGACTTTTTTCATAAAATGCCTTGCATAGTCGGAATTTATGTCGTATCTTTGTAGCAAATATCACATAAACAAGAAAAATATGATTGACGTAAAACAGACATTATCATCGGCTGAAGAGCGTATGCAGATGGCTGCCATGTTCCTGGAAGAGGAGCTGAGCCATGTTCGCGCAGGCCGTGCCAACGTCGCCATCCTGGATGGTGTACGTGTGGAATCCTATGGTTCTAAAGTTCCCCTGAACCAAGTTGCCAACATCTCAACACCTGATGCACGTACCATTGCCATCAAGCCATGGGACAAGAAGCAGATTCGCGACATCGAGAAGGCCATCATGGACTCTGACGTAGGTATCACGCCCGAAAACAATGGTGAGATTATCCGCCTGGGCATTCCTCAGCCCACCGAGGAGCGTCGTCGCGACTTGGTCAAGCAGTGCAACAAGATTGCCGAGAAGGCTAAGGTGGAGGTGCGCAACGTTCGTGCCGACATCAAGGAGAAGCTGAAGAAGGCCATCAAAGATGGACTCTCTGAAGACAACGAGAAGGACGCAGAGAACGACCTACAGAAGCTTCACGACAAGTACATCAAGAAACTTGACGAGCTGATGGAGGAGAAAAACAAAGAAATTATGACTGTCTGAATGGCAAAAGGTCTTGTCATTAAGAATACTGGTAGCTGGTACACCGTCCTGACAGACGATGGCCAGCTACTTGATTGTAAGGTAAAGGGGAATTTTCG
>OMQN01000096.1 GCA_900313235.1 uncultured Prevotellaceae bacterium
CCGCAACCTGCTCATTGCCGCCTTCTTTGCTATCAACCTCGCCTTTGGTGTCTTTGGCACGTTGCTCATGTACACCCGTCAGCGCCGCGAGGAGGCCGGTGTGCGCCGCGCCTTCGGTGCTACCAAGTGGAGCGTCTTCTGGGGCTTCATCCGCGAGGCGTGGCTGCTCACCACCGTCAGCGTCATCGTCGGCTGCATCGTCTATTTCCAATTCGCCGCTGCCCATGGCCTCTTCGGTTTCGAGGGCAGTAATCCCGCCGTCCACTACTGGTTCGACGACTTCGGCACCCACTTCCTCGTGGTGTCCGTCATCGTGTACCTTATTATATTATGTGCCGTGCTCATCGCCACCGCCATCCCTGCGTGGCGCATCTGCAGGAGCGAGATAACCGTAGCATTAAAAGATGAATGATATGAGATATTTCAGACAAGCCCTCGCCCTGATGCGCGAGGAAAAGCTTTTCTCCGGCATCTACATCGCGGGCACGGCCTTAGCCATTGCCTTTACGATGGTGATGGCCGTAGTGTATTACATCAAGCTGGCGCCCATCTACCCGGAGCCGAACCGGGCAAGGACGGTCTACTTCGAGGGTCTGCGCATTGAAGCGGAGAACGGCGGCATGGGGCAGATGGGCTTCAGCGCCAAAGCCTTTGAGGAGTGGTTCAAGTCCAGCCCGAACATTGAGTACGCTTCGCCCACGCTGTTGGCGGCAGGTACGGGTAAAGTGGAAGGGCGCTGCCACACCTTTGTGGAACGCGGCAAGGATGACTATGTGGACGTCGTGTGCAACGAGACTAACGCCGACTTCTTCCGCATCTATGAATACGACTTCCTGAGCGGTCGGCCCTTCACCCAGAAGGAGGTGGAAGGCAAGGAGGCTGTCTGCGTCATCAGCGATGCCCTGGTGGAACGGTTGTTCGGAAAGGGCGTGGATGCTTTAGGTAAGACGGTAACGATAGAAAACCGTCCCGATGTGCGCGTGGTGGGCGTGGTGCGCAGCGGTAGTCAGCTTACCCCCGACAGTTATGTTGACATCATCGTGCCCTACACCCTGGTGGAAACACATTTCGGCAATGCCTACCATGGCTTCTACTCCATCGTGGCCACAGTGAAAGACGATGCACATCTGCTGGCGCTGAAGCAGCAACTCGACGACCTGGCCGCACGCATGCAGCAGGCACATCCTGAAGTGGTAGAGTCGAGTTTCAACTTTGGCGAGGGTGTAAGAATGAAACTGGTTTTGACCCAAAACCTGGCCACGCACCCTGTGCACATGCTCCGCTCCGAGAATCGCGACAGCGTGTTTGGGGTGGTGACGGGGTGGCAATTGCTCATGCACTACGCGGGCATCCTGTTCGTACTGCTCTTCGTGCCGGCGCTGAACCTTTGCGGCATCGTGGCGGGGCGTATGGAGCGGCGCTCGGCAGAGATGGCCGTGCGCAAGACCTTCGGTGCACGACGCAGCACGCTGCTCAACCAAGTGGTAATAGAAAACCTCGTGCTGACCACCATTGGTGGCATCATCGGTCTTCTGCTATCATGGCTCGCTATCTACGGACTGCGTAGGGAGATACTCGGTATGTTCTTCGACAACAGCACGCTTGCCACGGCTCCCGTCGTAGAGGGCGAGATGCTCTTTGCCCCCACGCTGTTCATCGGTTCCTTCGCTGCCATCCTCGTGCTCAACCTCTTGGCTGCCGTGGTGCCAGCCTGGTGGAACCTCAGAAAACCTATTGTAGAATCAATGATGGAGAAGAGATAAGATATGAAACTGAATATGCTGAATGCCAAGAGTTGGCTTTTCCTCGAACTGGTCATCATTACCGTCGTGGCATGGGCGGTACTCGACCCTGCCGTTGTGAACCTTTACTACCGCTTGCTGCCAATGGGCTATGACCATGACCGGCTGCTCTATGCTGAGTGCACGGTGCGTAGCAGCAATACAGACAAGAACGATTCCATATTGGACACCTATCAGATTACAGAGGAACGCCGCCGGCAGATGCTACGCCAGCTCTCTGCTGTGGAAGGTGTGGCGTCGGTTTATCTTTTCAATGACAACTACGGTGCGGTGGGCTATGACAACCAGGGCTATACCGAAATAATACAAGAGGGTGACACGACGTTTTTGTGCAATGTGAACTTTGTGCCCGACGCCCGTTTCTTCGAGACATACGGCTTGCAACCACTGCAGGGCAGTCCGTCGGCTGACGAGTTGTCGCACATCAATACTCTTGATCGTCAGGTGGTGCTGACGCGCTCTGGAGCCATCACCCTGTTCGGCACGTCCGATGTCGTGGGGCGCCGGTTCAATCTCACCTACCAAGAACTCACCGAAGTGACGGTGGCGGGTGTCGTGGAGGACTTCCGCAAGAATGTGCCCAATACGCTGCGCTCACTCATCATTAGGCCCGCCGAACTGAATCACACGCAGTGCCAATACATCATTCGCCTGCAAGAAGGCATCAATGCCCGCCGCTTCGTCCAAGAACACGGTGAAGAGCTCATCCGCAGTGGAAAAACCAACTTTAACCGCATCAGCCGCCTGATGACCTACGACGACTGGTTGAGCCGGCTGGAACTCGATGCAGGTCGCACGCAGGAGGTGAACCGTAGCCTGGCCCTGGCCCTGTTCTTCCTTGTCAACTTGGTCTTGGCGGTGGTGGGCACGGTGTGGCTCCACGCCAAGCGGCGCACCGAGGAGTGCGGTGTGCGTCGCGCCTTCGGTGCCACCCGTCGGCGTGTGCTCTTCGACCAACTCTGGTGCAACGCCCTATTAGCCACCGCCGCCGTCGCCGTGGGACTCGTTATCTACCTCAACTACGTCTACAGCGGTTATTCTATCGTGGACGGCGTGGAATACTTGGAGCATCTTTACACAAACAATTACATCATGGTGCCCACCGACCTCCGCTGGCCCGACAGCTTCTGGCCCCACTTCCTTGTGGTGTCCGTCATCGTGTACCTTATTATATTATGTACCGTACTCATCGGCACCGCCATTCCCGCCGTGAAGATTATCGGGGCGAAGATAACTAATGCACTAAGAGACGAATAACATTAATAACAATAAAAACAAAAAAACAATGGAAACAGTAATCAAACTAACAGGGATCAACAAGATCTACCGTACCGACGAAGTGGAGACACAGGCGTTGGAGAATGTAAACATCGAAGTCCGCAAGGGCGAGTTCCTGAGCATCATGGGACCCTCGGGTTGCGGCAAGTCGACGCTGCTCAACATCATGGGACTGCTCGACGAACCGACGAGTGGCGAGATTGAGCTGTGCGGACAGGTGATTAACCCGAAACTCTCGGACAACCGCCTCGCCGAACTGCGCAACAAGACGCTGGGCTTCGTCTTCCAGTCGTTCCACCTCATCCCGACGCTCAACGTTCTCGACAACGTGCAGCTGCCGCTCATCTACCGAGGCGTGCGCAGCAGCGAGCGCATCCGGTTGGCCAAGGAGGTCATCGAGCGCGTCGGCCTCAGCCACCGCATGAAGCACCGCCCCACGCAGCTCTCCGGCGGACAGTGCCAGCGCGTGGCCATCGCCCGCGCCATCATCGGCAACCCCGAAATTCTCCTGGCCGACGAGCCGACGGGTAACCTCGACTCGAAGATGGGTGCCGAGATTATGGAACTGCTGCACAAACTGAATAAGGAGGACGGCCGCACCATCGTCATGGTAACCCACAACGAGAAGCAGGCCCAGCAGACCGACCGCATCATTAAGTTCCTCGACGGACGGCAGATTATGTGAAACAACGAATTACACGAATTTTACGAATATATTTACGACCACAGATTAAACGGATTACACGGATGATTAAGATCATACGACATGCCTTTGCACTGATTCGCGAAGATAAGTTATTCTCCGCCATTTACATCGCGGGAACGGCAGTGGCTATCGCCTCGGCGATGGTCATTGCCATCGTGCTGAATATCAAGATAGCCGACATCCCACCAGAGTCGAACCGTAGCCGCACGCTATACGTTATCAACGGTTTTGTTACGGATTCAGCAAAGGCCAACAATTCCGGTTCACAATTTGGCGTCTCCACCGCGGCCATCGACTCCACTTTCCGCAAGATGGAGTGCGTCGAGGCGGTCACAGGTATTACGGATGCACAATTAATCGTCGGCGATGATGAGGAGAAGAAAACAATGAACGCCTTTGCCATAGGCTGTGACCCCGACTTCTTCCGCATCTATGACCTCACGTTCATCGATGGCCGCCCGTTCTCTGAGAAAGAGTTCCGAGGTGGCGAGCCAGTGTGCGTCATTTCCGACAAGGTGGCCAAGCAGTTGGGCAACACTACTCACATCGTCCTCGACCGTATCAACAAGCGCCTGTCTCTCCGCATTGTCGGTGTGGTCAAGACGGTGAGCGGACTGATGGAGAATACCGCTGCCGACCTCTACGTCCCATATAAGTTAGAGGGCGATGTATTCTTTAAGCCCGACCAGCAAATTGAGGGGATTTCCTACAGTGGTCACCTTGTTGTACAGGTTATGCTGCAAAAAGGTTTTTCGCGGAAGGACTTCCTCGAAGAGTTAGAACCGATGCGCCAGCACTACAAAGTCGTAGTCAGTTCACAGTTAGGCGAGAATACGGAATGGGTGGTCAGTGCTACCTCTCATTTCTTCAAGAATCTAAACTTCTTTGGAGAAATCGATGCCGAAGGCTTCAAAGACCAGGCTAAAAACCTGATGGTGCCCGCCATTCTGATGCTGCTGTTCCTTTTCCTGCCCGCCATCAACCTGAGCGGCTTGGTCAGCAACCGCATGGAGGCGCGACGCGCCGAGATGGGCATCCGCAAGGCCTTCGGCGCCAAGAGGCGCACGCTGCTCAACGAGGTCATCCACGAGAATCTGGTGCTGACGCTCTGCGGTGGTCTCGTCGGCTGGGTGCTGTCAGGCCTCTTCATCAACGCCGTTGCCAACAGCGAGGTCATGAAGAATATATTCAGGGGGAACGGTCACTACGACCCGAGTTTCGACTTCCAGATGTTCTTCACCCCCACGCTCTTTCTCATCGCCTTCGCCTGCTGTGCACTGCTCAACATGATGGCGGCGCTCATCCCCGCGTGGCGCTCACTCAGGAAACCGATTGTTGAATCATTGAACCAGAAGAGATGAATACCATTAAGAATTTTTGGGCGCACCGCCGTCAGGATGGCTTCGTACTTGTCGAGATAGCCCTCGTTGCCCTCCTCAGTTTCTTCTTCCTCGACAACTTTGTCGTCATCGCCTACGACACCTATTTCTGTCGTCCCGCTGGTGAGTTCGAGCGGGAGCACTTGCTCGTCGGAGCTATTGGAACCATCACCGCAGACAAATCGTCAGTAGTTGTTAGCAATGACGTTGCTGATAGTGCCCGTCTGAAGCCCTTCGAGCAGGAAGCCTTGCAGAAGATGGCCAACCAGAAAGCACTTCGTGACCAAGTCCGCGCCCTGCCTGAGGTGCAGAGCGCTGGTCTGATTGACTACCATGTGGGCACCAGTTTTTCTAACTACCCGCATATTTACTGCGTTGAGAGTGATACCGCCAAATGGTGCGACGCCTTTCAAGCAAGTTTCATTCCAGGCGAACAATTCTTCGAGACGCTGGGGTTGACAGCTATTGACGGCAGTCCTTCAGCTGCCCAACTTTCTGAAGAATGTCCAGAGGACGGCGCCGTCATCACCCGCTCTATGGCCTTGACACTCTTCGGCACTGACCAAGTCATTGGCCGCCGCATCGTGGAGATGGACCACAGTGATGCACAACAGGACGGCAACGGCCCCAAAGTGTTATTCCGATATCGCATTGCGGGTGTCATCGAGGACTTCCGCCTCCGCCCTCATGAGCGTCATGCCTTCTCCATCATCATACCCCGCAGAGTGATAGCGGACTACGGGCCGAGAATGCTTGTCCGACTGCGCCCCGAAGTGGATCCTGTGGCTTTTATTAGTCGTTTGACCCTTCCTGGCGACATAAAGGCTGGCAATCAGAGTCTCGTCTATTTTAAAACATATATGGAATGCGAGAAAGACCGAATTGGTAATAACGAGTACACCATTGTCTTCAGCATTATGGGCATATTCATCGCCCTGCTACTACTGAACGTCGTGCTTGGCACCCTCGGCACTTTCTGGCTGCAAATCCGCAAGCGCACGGAGGACATCGGCATCATGCGAAGTTTCGGCGCTAAACGACGCCACATCTTCGCCATGCTGTGGAAGGAGGCTGCACTACTGACGTTCATTGCCGCCGTCATCGGACAGGTTATCTGGCTGCAGTTCGCCATGAACGTCGGACTCGCCGATGGTTTCAGCAGAAGTGTATCGGGACAAGATGAAGACTGGGTAAACACCTTTTGGCTGCACTTCCTCATTGTCTGCGCCATCCAATACGTGCTGCTGTTGATTATCGTCACCCTTGGCATGGTCGTACCCACGTTCCGTGCCATGTACAAACGTCCCGTAGAAGCCTTGCATCATGAATAGATTTTTCGCGTTCTTCCTCGCTTGGTTGCCCCTCGCTGTCTTGGCACAGACGGACACCCTGCGCCTCTCCCTCGACGACTGTATCGCGATGGCACGCCGCCAAAGCATCGATGCAGCCGTGGCACTTGGCGAACTGCGCTCGGCCTACTGGCAGTGGCGCAGCTACCGGGCCGACCTGCTGCCGGAGGTGTCGCTGTCGGGCACGGCACCGTCGTGGAACAAGCGCTACAGCTCGTACCAGCAGGCCGACGGCTCGCTATCGTTCGTGCGCAATGACTACCTCGGACTCGACGGGGCTGTGAACATCACGCAGAAACTGTGGCCCACGGGCGGCACGCTCAGCGTGGAGTCGTCGCTCGACTATCTGCACCAGTCGGGTAGCGGCGGGTCGCAGAATCAGTTCATGTCGCTTCCCGTGGCGGTCACCCTCTCGCAGCCGCTCTTCAGCGTGAACCATCTGAAGTGGAACCGTCGCATAGAGCCGCTGCGCTATCGCGAGGCGCAGGCGCGCTTCCTCACCGAGACGGAGCAGGTGGCTATGCAGGCCATCAGCCTCTATTTCGGTCTGCTGTTGGCTGGCGAACAGGTGAACATTGCCCGCCAGAACCTGCAGACAGCCGAAAAACTCTACGAGGTGGCGCAGGCCAAGCGCCGCATGGGCACCATCAGCGAGAACGATGTGCTGCAACTTCGCCTCGACGTGCTCACCGCCCGCAGTGCTCTGACCAATAGCGAGAGCAACCGCCAGGCCGCCCAGTTCGCCCTCCGCTCGTTCCTCGATGTGGAAGCCCCCATCGAGCTCATCGTGCCCGATAGTGTGTTCGGCGGTTTTGCCTCCGAAATTCCTCGCCTCTCTTACACCGACGTCCTTGCCCACGCCCTCCAGAACAACGCTCTTGCCACCACCATGCGCCGCCGCCAGATGGAGGCCGACTACGCCGTGGCCTCGGCCCGCGCCAACCGCCAAAGCATCAACCTCTACGCTCAGTTAGGCTACACCGGCAGCGCCGACAACCTAAACGCTGCCTACCGCAATCTGCTGAGCAACGAGGTGGTCTCGGTGGGCATCACCGTGCCGCTGCTCGACTGGGGCAAGCGCAAGGGACAGCGACGCATGGCCGAGTCGAACCGCGACATCGTCCAGGGGCAGCTGCGCCAACAGTCGCAGAACTTCCGCCAGGACATTTTTATCCTTACCGAGCAGTTCAACAACCAGGCCGAGCAACTGCGCATCGCCTGCGAGGCCGACACCATCGCCCGCCGCCGCTACCACACCAACGTCGAGACGTTCAAGATAAAGCCAAGGACCAGGCCCGCCAGAACCGCATCCAGCAGCTCTTCAACTACTGGTACTATTACTATCAGCTCCGCAGCATCGCCCTCTGGGACTTCGAGCGTGGCTGCGATATCAGTGAGGATTTCGAGAAGATAATAAAATGATTCGTAATAACGATATAACGTAATAACGAAAATGAAGAACGATAATCAGACGATGGACAGGGCGATTCCTGTCAGTGAGCAAAGACGACGCAAACTCCGTCGCGCTGCCGTGGCCGTTGCCATCGCATTAGCGGTGCTCGGCGCAGGTGCTTGGCTTGGTACACAGATGATTCCGACCCTCGACCGCAAGGCACTCATCATCTCCGAGGTGGACCGCGGCATCATTGACGTCAGCGTCTCGGCCACGGGGCGCATCGTCCCCGCCTTCGAGGAAATCATCGTGTCGCCCATCAGCTCCCAGATATTAGAGGTTTATGCCCATAGCGGCGACAGCGTGGACGTAGGCACGCCCCTGCTCCGACTGGATCTTCAGTCGGCCGAGACCGACTACTCCAAGGCCCTCGACGAGCGCGAGATACGCCGTCAGCAGACCGCCCAGCTAAAGGCCAACGTAGAGACGCAACTCTCCGACCGTCGCATGCAGATTGAGGTGAAGGAGATGGAACTCTCGCAACTCGAAGCCCAGCTGCGCAACGAACTCTACCTCGACAGCCTTGGCTCCGGCACCCGCGACCGTGTACGCCAGGCGGAGACGACATTAAAAACCGCGCGGATGCAACTTTCGCAACTGCGCCAGCAGTACCAGAACGAACAGCGTGTGCGCCAGGCCGACCTCCGTATGCAGCAACTACAGAACGGCATCTTCGAGAAGGGACTCGACGAGAAGCGCCGCACCCTCGACGATGCCAAGATACGCTCGCCGCGCCGTGCCACGCTTACCTACATCAACAGTGAGGTGGGCAGCACCATCGGCGCAGGTCAGAAGATTGCCGTGGTCAGCGACCTGAGCCACTTCAAGGCCGAGTGCGAAATCTCCGACAGCCACAGCGAGCGCGTCCGCGTTGGTGGTGCCGTTATTCTGCGTATTGGTAAGGAGCGCCTCACGGGCATTATCAACACCGTCACGCCCCTCAGCCAAAGCGGTGCCATCACCTTCACCGTTGTTCCCGATAATATGTCACATCCCCGCCTCCGCTCCGGCCTCCGCACCGAGGTCTTCGTCATCACCAGCATCAAGGACGACGTGCTCCGCATTCGCAACGGCTCCTTCTACAGTGGCTCCGGCGACTACACCCTCTTCGTCCTCGACGGCGACATGCTCCATCCCCGCCAAGTCCGCCTCGGCGAGTGCAACTACGACTACATCGAGGTCATCAGCGGCCTGGAACCAGGCGAACAAGTCATCGTCAGCGACATGACAAAGTACAAAGGAAAGGAGAAACTGAAGGTGGAATAGGATAATATTGTAAAAAACGTTAAACCATGTAATCTCTTTCTGCTTTTGGCGTATATATTAGTGATGAAACAGCAAGACGAGAAAGATCAACAGATGATAGACCATGTGCTACGCGATGGTCGGCAGGCAGACTATGCTCTGTTGGTTGACAGCTATAGGACACGGCTCTTCGCCTTTGTAGCTACGATGGTGACATGCCGCGAAGATGCCGAGGAACTGACGCAGGACTGCTTCGTGAAAGCGTACACACAGTTGGCACAGTATGACTCGCTGCGCAGTTCGTTCTATACATGGCTTCGCAGTATCGCCTATCGGCTTTGTCTTGACCATATACGCCGGCATCCTGGCGTATGGTTTGAAACAGACGAGCTAACGCTACAGGCCATTTCTGACGACGAGGCCAACAGCGTGCTAGATACGGACGATGACCAGCGCATACAGTTGCTCGTTGAGGCCATCCGCCGACTGCCGCCCACAGAGCGCCTGCTCATACAGCAGCATTACTTTGAGCAACAACCGCTCGGCGTCATAGCCGAAGTCACCGATACTGATGCCGGCACGCTGGCCACCCGTCTGCATCGCATACGCAAGAAACTCTATCAATACATCAAAACAAGAGAACATGGAAGATAAGAAATATAGCAAACTGAAAGCAGCCTTTGAGGCTACGCAGCCACAAGTGCCCGCAGACCTTACTGAGCGGGTGATGAAACGGATAGAAGAACAACCGTCAGTTTTTCAGTCCAAACGCCGTCGGGTGTGGCAGTATCCAACCATAGCTGCCGTTGCGGCCAGCATAGTAGTGCTGCTGACGTTCCATTATCTGTACAATCAAGAAGAAACAGTGGTTGAACAACCAGTGGTGACGCAGCAGATAGAGCAAAAGGACAGTTTGTTAAAAGCTGAAATAAAGGAACCAAAGCCAATGATTGCCCAGGAGAAGCCTGTCACGAATAAAGCCAGAACAGCCATTCAACGTCGCACAGCAACAGTCATTGCTCATAAGGTTTCTACAACCATTCCTGCTACCGATAGTCTGGAATACTATATCGACAAGATAGAACGCGAACTGGCCCAAGTGGATGAGAGCCTTTACATAGAGCGGATGAACAAGGTTATACGTGCTGACGAGCGACTGCAGCGCATCGTCAACAGCTATATCCTGCACACCCTCGACAAGGAGGGCCGACCCCAGACGGCAGACAACATGTATAACGTAAAAACAGCAGAAGATGAAGAATAGACTTTTCATAACCATTGCAGTAGTGCTGATTGCTATTGCATGCAGCGCACAGACGTCCCGCTCCAGCAACATCAGGGAAAAGCTGAATGCTTTCGTGGAATCGAAAGAGTACGGCGTGCATCGACTCGGTTTCTCAAAAGACGGACTGAATGTTTATCAGTTTGCCCAGCAGTTTGCCATCGGTGAGGAGTTGGGCGGCCAGTACTACGGTCCGTTGTTCACGCCCCGAATGTTGGATTTGGAGAAGGCTTTCAGGTCGGAGGCCGTGAATGCCAAGACCATCTATATCCATGATGCCAGCGACGGCGACTCTCCCCTTTCAGGCGTGAAGTTCCAGTTTATGATGGATGCCCAACATCCGATGGTGCAATCCGTGACATTCGACCTCAACAAGAATATCCGTCTGATTTCCTTTGAAGAGGCAGACGGCAGGATATATGTCCTACTGCTGATGTGGGACCAGACCGTTGACCAAGACAAGAAAATCGGCGATACATTCCTGATGGACGGGATGATATACGAAATCAGCGGATGGAAAATGAACGACAGACCTTATATCGCCCACTATAAACGACCCAGCGCGTCAGGCACCTTTGTTGCGGGGGTGCAGTATAACGCCCAAGCTAATGCCATGTCTGTCGAAGAGTTCATGGCCAAGGTGAAGCGCACCTGTGAGATATTCCAGCGCGAGACCCCGCAAGGCAAAACGGCAGCAGGGGTGGTGCTCAGCAAGACGTGCAATGCATTCAGCGGAAAACTGACCAAAGAGCAGTATTTCGATGCGTTGAGCAATATCCAGCCGTTAGTTGATAACGAAAAGAATGAAAACCTGAAGAGCATCCTGGGCTATTCCTGCTATATGATTTACAAGAAGAGTGAATTATACGAGGGTGACAGAGACACTGATGTAACGCGTGCGCCGACAGTTGCTTCAGAGATCACCACCACGCAGGTGTCGAAGACCATTGTCTATAACAGTATGCTGATGAATGAAATGGTGGGAAAGGAGATGGTGGAGTGCCAGATATCCGGTACGGCACCATTGACAGGGAAGAAGATTTCCGTAAGGCGTAATGTAACTTCGGAGCCTATGGGGACATGCACAGTAGTCGATGGCAAGTTCTCTTTCACCTGTCAATTGCCCAAGAACGAAATTTGCAGGATATATCTTGATGACCGTGATGATGTTTTCTTCTGTTCCGACGGTAAGCCTATCATTGCGGACATGGAGCACCTGACAGTAAAAGGAGGCAAGACCAGCCAAAAGGTTAACGATTTCCTGCAGTTGGTAGAGCGTGAACGACTGGCCGAACTCCATGAGACCGACAGCCAGAAAGAAGCGGAAATCAACCGCCAGCGCGGCGAGCGGCTTCTCAAGGCTGTCCGTGAAAACCGTGACAATATCATCTCAGCATGTGCACTCAGCCTTGTCTATACGGAAATGAGTTACGAAGAACTGAAGCCTTATCTCAGTGACGACTATGCCTACTCGCACCACATCCTTCTGGCACCGATGCGCGAATACGTGGAAGGGCTGGAGAAGCGCAAGCCTGGCACTCCTTACACCAACCTCGAACTGGTGGACACGAAGGGCCGCCCACATCAGCTAAGCGAATATATCGGCAAGGGATATGTCGTGCTGCATTTCTGGCATGGCCTTGGCGGTTATGGATATCAAATCCTTCCGTCCATGAAGACGATTTACGACACTTACCATCCCCGCGGTGTGGAGTTCGTCACCTTGGCTTTCAGTTTCGGTGTGCAAGGATGGCGGGAGGAAGTAAAGCTGCGCGGGCTGACATGGCCGCAGTTGATGCCCAATCCAGACACCAACCCCCGAGACGCACTTGCTGCCTACGGCATCCGTTCCTATCCCGAACTGATCGTCATCGATGCTAAGGGAACTATTGTGGCTTGCCCTCGTAATTTGGAAGAGCTCGAATCGGTTTTAAAAGAGTTGAGATAATCGCGAATTATATTGAAACTAATGACAGATTTTGATTCACCCCCGGAAAACGGCATGGGACGCAGCGATGCGTCCTGTGCCGTTTGCAAGATTATGAAAGTTTAACGCCCCGCAGCGTCATATTTCCGCAATTACGGCGTATATATAATAAAAAGGTAAAGACATTAACGAATATGAACAAGAAATCAATCATCACCATCCTGCTTGCCCTCGTTGCAATGGCGGGGCAGGCGCAAGAGCATCTGCCTGCGTTTCAGTATTCGAAGGAACCTTCGGTGTTAAGCGGACAGATTATAGGAAACAACCAGCAGATAACGGAAAGTGTACATGTCCGCTATGTCTTGAAGTACACATCGGGAACTGGAGATGCCCTCAGACAAGCAAGTGCTGCCGTGGATGCCGACGGAAGATTCAGTCTGAACCTGCTTACGGGTACAACGGTGGACTGCCATGTGGCGGTGGGGGAATGTCGCTTCATCTGCTACGTAGTGCCTGGGCAGACGGTTACGTTTACGCTCGACCTTAATAAGTTGAAAACGCAGGGGCTGGCCAATGCGCTGATGTTCGGCGGGCAGTTGGCCGACTTCAATCACGATTTGGTCTATGCCACAGAACAGGGCATCGATCCAGAGACCATCTATCGCGACATAGAAACGAAACGCAACATGGGGCAACTGGCAAACGAATTGCCCGAGAAGAGCGAGCAGGGGTACTTCCATTATCTGGACTCTACTTACCAACGTGTTAATGAACTGATAGACAACGACAGGGAAATAGGTCAAGCGTATCGTGAGTTTGCAAAGGCCGTCAACCGCTATGAATGTGGAGCGATGATGCCCTTCTGTGGCCAGTCCATCCAATATGCGGGCATTGATACAGACGAGGCGTATGATGCTTTCGAAGCACGACTGAAACAGCGTTTGGAGGTTTATATGAAGGATGACCCTTGGGCCAATCCCGTGCTCTGCTATGTTATGTGGAGTATGCCCGACACTTTCGTTGATTCGTATGTCAGTCAGCCCGTAAAGCTACCGGCAGAGTACCAACAGTGTCGTCTGGCCTCAAAGTTCCTGGAACAAATGGGAGCGCAGAGATTTCTGCTTACTGAGGCACAGAAAGACAGCGTGCTGACATTCTTGCCAGAACTGGCTCAGGATGTGTTGGACTATAACGAGCGGATGGAGCGGGAACTCTCGTTCGTCAGCGAGCAGGGGATGTCCCGCGTTTGTACCTTGTCTGACAATGCAGATGATATTCTTGCCACTATTCTGAAACCTTATAATGGGAAGCCTGTATTGTTGGACCTCTGGGAAACCACCTGTGGCCCGTGCCGATTAGCCTTCAAGGATATGCACGATAAAAAGAAAGAACTTGCCGACCGCATCCACTTCGTCAACATCGCCAGCGAAAATTCAGACCTCTCCACATGGCAGCGTCTTATTCCCAACTACATTGGCGACCACTACCGCTTGACCAAGCAGCAACTTCAGTCTCTGCACAGCCAGCTTCCATGTAATACAAGCGGCGTACCCATTTGGGTTCTCATCAATGCCGACGGCACCATCCACCACGCATTCACTGGCTGGAGGAATGTTGACGACATGATGAAGGAAATCAATCAGGTGTTGCAATAAAAACAATAATACGGACAAATCGAAATGAATATGAACAAGAAGGAAAGGTTTTGCGATGTTGATAACATCGTGGAATGGCGCCACATCATCACCATCCTCCTCGCCCTCGTCGCAGTGGCGGGACAGGGGCAAATCAAATGCCACGTTGTCGGCACGGTGGCCGAAGGAACAACGCCCATTGAACTGAGGATATACCGCGACGGCGAAGACCCGAAGAACAGCACACTGCGACCCGTGTTGAAGGACGGACGCTTTGAGTGCGACGTGGAGGACGCACAGATAGAGCGATGGCACATTGTGGACTTCGGCGAGGTGATGGAGAAGGGCATGACCCTCCGCTCAGGGGAGTTCTTCGTGGAGGGCGGCGCGACCGTGACCATCCAGCTCGACGGCGACAAATTCGACATCCAATCCACAGGCAAGGATGCCTATGAGACGTTGGATGAGAACGACAAGCAGAAGATGGCGGAACTGAAGAACGAATACCACCAATGGACGCTTGACTACTACAAAGCCCACTCGATGCTCGGTTTCCTGTTCGAACTCGACGGGCGGCTCAAGGGCTTTCATTTCAATGACACGGGCCTTGCCGCTATGCTTGACATTTACCACCGCCAATACACCACGCTCTATCCTGACCACCCCGTGCATCAGCGTATCGCCGAGCATGAGGCTTGGGGCTATCAGATTTGCGGACGAAAGTACAACGACTACGATGTGCGCACAATAGACGGGCAGCAAGTCCGCGCCTCTGAATACTACAAGGATAAGTTGACGCTC